>NZ_QWGT01000013.1 GCF_003576405.1 Clavibacter lycopersici | reverse complement strand
GATCGACTGATGGACACCACGCAGCTGCTCAAGGGCGCGCTCGACACCGCGGTGCTCGCCGTGGTGCAGCACGACGACGGGTACGGCTACGACATCGTCCGGCGCCTGCGCGACGCCGGCCTCGGTGACGTCGGCGACGCCTCCGTCTACGGCACGCTCCGCCGCCTCTACGCGGCCGGCGCCCTGTCGAGCTACGTGGTGCCGTCCGAGGGCGGACCGCACCGCAAGTACTACGCGATCAACCCCGAGGGCCGCGAGCTGCTCGCCGGGCAGCGCGCCACCTGGGCCGCCTTCGCCACCGCCATGAGCGGGCTCCTCGGCGAGCCGTCCCCCGCGCCGACCCATCGCACCAGGAAGGCCGGCAGCACCGGCGAGGGCCCCGTGCCCGCATCCGTGAACGTCCGCACGATCGGAGAGAAGCCGTGAACACCGCAGATCCCACCCTCGACACCCGCATCCAGGCCTTCGCCGCCGCCGTCCGCGCCCGGCTCTCGGACCTCGATCCCGAGGACGTCGACGACCTCACCGGCGGCCTCGAGGCCGACCTGCAGGAGGAGGCCGCGGATCACGACGGCGCCCTCGAGCTCGGCGACCCCGCGCGCTACGCCGACGAGCTGCGGACCTCCGCGGGGCTGCCGGAGCGCGTGGCAGGAGCGGCGACCACCTCGCCGGTCGCCCTGCTGCGGCAGCGGATCGAGGAGACCGGGCGCCAGACGCTGAGCACCGTGCGCGCGAACCGCGAGCTCTCCGCGATCCTGGACCTCCTCATCACCTTCCGCCCCGTGTGGTGGCTGCTGCGGGCGTGGGCGGGGTACCAGTGCGCGGTGCTCGTGCTCACGGTGCTCTTCGGGGGCGTCGGCGGCTTCGAGCTGATCCCCGGCGGACCGATCGGGTGGCTGCTGCTCATCGGCATCACCGCGATCAGCGTCCAGTGGGGCCGCGGCCGGTGGGCCCCGACCCCGATCTGGCGGACGACCCGCGCGGTGGTGAGCGCCGCCACCGCCCTCGCGCTCCTGGCGCTCATCCCGCTCGCGATCACGACGGGGACCGAGGCCGGGTACGTCGACGAGTCCTCGTACGGGACGAGCTACGAGCAGCCGGGCCTCTCCCTCGACGGCAAGCAGGTCACCAACCTCTTCGCGTACGACGCCGAGGGGGACCTCCTCGATCGCGTGCAGCTGTTCGACCAGGACGGCGAGCCGCTGACGACCATCGGCTCCTCCGCGACGGGCGGCACCGTCAGCGACCCGGCGACGGGCGAGCCGGTCAGCCCGGCCGACGGCGCGTGGAACGTCTTCCCGCTCGGCGGGTCCGACGCCGCCCTGGTGACCGGGACGATCGACGGCAGCGAGGCCGTGGTGCGTCCGCCGTTCGCGAAGGCGCTGCCGCTCGACCCGGATCCCGAGGCGACGTCCTCGCCGTCGCCGACCGGCACGCCCGATGCGTCGCCGCCCGCCGAGGCCCCCGCACCCGAGCCGGCCCCCACCGAGGAGCCCACCCCGTGAGCGCGCTCCTCGACCACGCCCAGCGGTCCCACCGGATCGGCACGGACGCGGAGCTCGCGCGGCTGACGGCGCGCGAGCGGGAGATCCTGGTGCTCGTGGCGCGCGGCCTCTCGAACGCGGAGATCGCCGGCCGCCTGTTCCTCGCGCCCACGACCGTGAAGACGCACGTGAGCCGCACGCTCGACAAGCTCGGCGTGCGCGACCGCCTGCACGCCACGATCTGGGCGTACGAGAACGGCGTGGTGGAGCCGCTCGCGACGACGCGCTGAGGAGAGCGCACCCGGGAGACGAGAACGGCCCGCCAGTGGCGGGCCGTCTCACTCTGTCTCAACCAGAGATGCGCATCCGAGGGATGCTGTGCGCCCGGAGGGATTCGAACCCCCAACCTTCTGATCCGTAGTCAGATGCTCTATCCGTTGAGCTACGGGCGCAGTCGTGCGGCGATGATCCCCGCGAGCGGCGATCAGGCCGGGAGACAGACTACATGCTCGAGCGGTCCCCCGCGAATCCGCGCTGCTCGCCGCCCGCCGGCGATCAGCGGATGTCCGGCGGAGCCCGCCCGGCGACCGCCCGGACCCCCGCTGATTAGGCTGGATCGACCCGAACCGCGAGGAGCGACCCTTGGCATCCTGGACCGATCACGTCGTCTGGTGGCACGTCTACCCGCTCGGCTTCACGGGCGCGCCGCAGACCCGCGACGACCTCGCCGGGCCCGACGGCTCCTCCCCCGCGCACTCCGACGCGGCGCCCGCGCATCGCCTCGACCGCATCCGCGCCTGGCTCCCGTACCTCGTCGACCTCGGCGCCAACGGCCTGCTCCTCGGCCCGGTCTTCGACTCCGAGACCCACGGCTACGACACCCGCGACCACCTGGCCGTGGATCCCCGGCTCGGCGACGACGCCGACCTCGACGCCCTCCTCGCCGACGCCTCCGCGCGCGGCGTCCGCGTGCTCCTCGACGGCGTCTTCAACCACGTCGGCCGCAGCCACCCGATGTTCGTGCGGGCGCTCGCCGACGGGCCAGGATCCGAGGCCGCGTCCTGGTTCCGCTGGGACGAGGCCGGCGAGCCCGTCGGCTTCGAGGGCCACGGCGCCCTCGTCACGCTCGACCACGACTCGGAGGCGGTGCGCGCGCACGTGGCCGAGGTGATGATCCACTGGCTCGACCGCGGCGTCTCCGGCTGGCGCCTCGACGCCGCGTACGCCGTGCCCGCGTCGTTCTGGGCGGCCGTGCTGCCGCGCGTCCGCGAGCGGCACCCGGAGGCGTGGTTCGTCGGCGAGATGATCCACGGCGACTACGCGGGCTACGCCGAGGAGTCGACCATCGACTCCATCACCGCCTACGAGCTGTGGAAGTCGATCCGCAGCTCCATCGCCGAGCGCAACCTCTTCGAGCTCGACTGGACCCTCACGCGTCACGCCGAGCTGCTGCCGTCCTTCACGCCGCAGACCTTCGTGGGCAACCACGACGTGACGCGCATCGCCTCCGCGGTGGATCCCCGGCACCTCGGCCACGCGATCGCCCTCCTCTTCCTCCTCCCCGGCATCCCCTCGGTCTACGCGGGCGACGAGCGCGGCCTGACGGGCGTGAAGGAGGACCGCGCGGGCGGCGACGACGCCGTGCGCCCCGAGTACCCGGCCTCGCCCGACGACCTCCACGACGACGACGCGGCCGCCCGCATCCGCAGCCTGCACCAGGAGCTCGTCGGCCTCCGCCGCCGGCACGCCTGGCTGGTCGACGCGCGGATGGAGACGTCCGGCCTCACCAACACCGCGCTCACCGTGACCCTGCGGCCGTCGGGCACGGGTGCCGCCGGCGGCGTGGCACCCGGATCGCCGGATGCCCTGCGGCTCGTGCTCAACCTCGGGGACGAGCCCGTGGAGATCGCCGGCTCGGTCGACGGCCGCGAGGCGGGCGACGTGGGCGGCGACGGCCGCGTGCCCGCTCACTCCTGGGCGGTGCTGGCCGGCGCGTAGGCACGGCACCCGAAGAGGCGCGGCGCGGCGCGGCGCGGCGCCTTCGTCAGATGGCGCGGTGCGGCCAACCGTAGACCTCGGCGAGGAGCGCGGCCCGGGCGGCGTGCGCCGCGGCCTCCTCCTCCGCCTCGGCGTCCGGATCCTCGTCCGCGGGCGCGAAGTGCCCGTCGGCGATCTCCGGCTCGTCGTCGTCGAACGGCCGGTGCGTGAGCGGCCACTCGACGGCCGTGAGCGCGGGCCACACCGCCGGGTCGGTGACGTCGGCCTCCCGCTCGCCGTCGGCCCCCGCGTCGCATGTCTCGGCGCCGAGGAGCCGCTCGTCCACCGCGTCCGCCTCCACCGCGCGCAGTCCCTCCCCGTCGCCGTACGGCGCGAAGAGGAACTGCGAGAAGTGGCGGGTCACGGCGTCAGGCTAGTAGGCCGGGGCTCCCAGGAACGGGCCCCGAGCGGGGTTGTGGAAGGCTGCCCACTACCTGTTCGCGGACGACCCCGGATCAGTCCCCGGAGCGTCCCGGCTGCCCGAGCGGGACGGCCTCCGGACGCTCCACGGTGCTGCGGATCTCACCCGTGGCCTCGGGGTCGAGGATCGCGTCCATGACCTCCAGCACGTGGAACGCGAGCTCGCCGGACGCCCGGTGCGGCGCCCCGCGGCGGATGGCGTCGGCCATCTCGGCCAGCCCGCAGCCGCGCCCCGCGTCGACGAAGCCGGCGCTCGGCTCGACGTCCGTCCACTCGCGGTCCGCGGAGGTCGCGACCTGCACCTGGCCGGAGAAGTGGTTCGGGTCCGGCACCGAGAGCGTGCCTGCGGTGCCGTAGACCTCGATGTTCGGGATCCGCGTCGCCCAGATGTCGAAGCTCATCGTGACGGTGGAGACCGCGCCCGACGCGTGCGTGAGCACGGCGCTCACGTGCGTGTCGACGGTCACCGGGATCTCGCGCGCCTCGGGGTCCGAGGCGGCGGAGCGCACGCGGTCCGAGCGCAGCGATGCGCCTTGGACGCGGGTGATCGGCCCGAGCAGCGTCACGAGCGCCGTGAGGTAGTACGGACCCATGTCGAAGAGCGGGCCGGCGCCCGGCTGGTAGTAGAAGGCCGGGGCCGGGTGCCAGAGCTCATGGCCGGGGGCTCCCCAGAAGGCGTTCGCGGCGACCGGCCGGCCGATCGTGCCGGCGTCGAGCACGGCACGCGCGGTCTGGATCCCGGTGCCGAGCACGGTGTCCGGAGCGGATCCGACGCGGAGGCCCTTCTCCGACGCGACGCGCAGGATCGGCTCGGCCTCAGCGGGGCTGAGCGCGAGCGGCTTCTCGCCGTAGACGTGCTTGCCCGCCTCCAGCACGCGGAGGTCGACCTCGGCGTGCGCGGCGGGGATCGTGAGGTTGAGCACGGTGTCGATCCGCGGGTCGGCGATGAGGTCGTCCACGCTGAGCGCGTCGACGCCCTGGGCCTCGGCGACGGTGCGCGCGCGGTCGAGGTCGAGGTCGGCCACGGCGACCAGCCGCACGCCCGGCAGGCTCTCGAACGCGGCGAAGTACTGCTCGCTGATCTTCCCGACGCCGATGATCCCGAGGGTCATCGCGTCGTCGTCGTGCTTCAGCGTGCTGCCCACAGGAGGCCCCTCTCGATGATGGTGCGGACGTTCGGGTCCTCGACGACCTCGATGCGGTGGCCGGGGGCGGAGACGAAGATGCGGCCCTCGCCCCACTGGCGGGTCCAGATGGCGGGCGCGGTCACCGGGCGGTGCCACGGATCCCACGGGCGGACGGTCTGCGTGGTGGTGGCGAGCACGTCGTTGTACTCGTCGCTGAGCACCCAGTACTGCTCGGTGACGAGGTCGAAGTCGGCGATGCCCTGCGTGATCTCGTGCGTGCGCCCGAGCTCGGTCATCTCCACCGTGTACGGGATGTAGTTGTCGGACTGCTCGCCCGTGCGCTCGGCCGGGTCCTTGCCCGCGTGGTGGGCGAACTGGCCGCCGATCATGTGGAGGTAGTCGGCGGTGTTCCGGTACGAGTCGGCGATGCCGCCGTGCCAGCCGGCCATTCCGGTGCCGGCGATGACGGCGGCGCGGAGACCGGCCATCTCCTCGGGCTCGATGGTGGTCATGGTGTTGGCCTGGACGATGAGGTCGGTCGCGGCCATGACGTCGGCGTCGGCGTAGACGGCCGAGCCCTCCTCGACGCGCACCTCGAAGCCGTTCTCCTCGAGGAACGGGATGAAGAGGCCCGTGGTCTCCACGGGCATGTGGCCGTCCCAGCCTCCGCGGACGACGAGCGCCTTCCGGGCCGCGGTCACGGGGTCGCCGTCCGGGTCGGGCGTCCGCGGTGCTGGCGGGGTGGCGTGCGGGGGATCTGCGTCACGTGCGACTCCTTCGTCGGGCGCGACCGGTCGACCGCCGCGCGTCTCGAACGCTACGCACCGGCGGTGAGGCAGGGCAAGGAGGGCGCGGGCGATCCGAAACGTTTCACTCGGGCGACGACACCGCGTCCGTCGACGGCGCGGGGGCGGCCGACTGAGGCGCCGCCGTGCTGCCGCGGACCACGAGCGCGGTCGCGAGGTCGAGCCGGGTCGGCTCCTCGCTCCGGCCCTCGCGGATCCGCAGCACCATGCGCGCCGCCGCCTCCGCCATCTCGCGCACCGGCTGGCGCACCGTGCTCAGCGCGGGCGAGACGATGCGGGCGAAGGGCAGGTCGTCGTAGCCGAGCACGGACAGGTCGTCGGGGATGCGGATCCCCCGCTCCCGCGCCGCCTCGTAGAGGCCCAGCGCCTGCTCGTCGTTCCCGGCGAAGATCGCGGTCGGGCGCGCGTCCCCGTCGAGCAGCTCGCCGCCCGCCCGGTAGCCGGCGACGCGGCCGAAGTCGCCCTCCGCCTCGACGAGCGTCACCTCGGGTCCGGCCGCCTCGAGCGCGCTGCGGAACCCCGACATGCGCGCCCGGGAGTAGAGCCGGTGCGACGGCCCGCTGATGGCGCCGATGCGCACGTGCCCGAGGCCGAGGAGGTGCTCCCCGGCCGCGTGCCCGCCCTCCCAGTTGGTGGATCCGACGGCCGGCACGTCCGCGGCGGGCGACCCGGCCGGATCCACCACCACGAAGGGGATGCCCCGGCTCCGCAGCTGCCGCTTCTGCGCGGGCGCGAGGTCGGAGAACACGAGGACGAGGCCCATCGGCCGGCGCTGCATGACGCCCGCCATCCAGTCGCCGTCGAGCGCGGTGTCGCGGCCGTGCTCCGTGACGATGACGCTCAGCGCGTGCTCCCGCGCGACCGCGGACACCCCACGCAGCAGGTCGACGGAGAAGCCCGTGTCGACGACCTCGAGCACGATCTCGATCAGCGCGCCGTGCGGCCGCTCGGCGCCGCGGCGGCTGTAGCCGTGCAGCTCCATCAGCTCCTCGACGCGGGCACGGGTGGCGGGCGAGATGCCCTTGCGGCCGTTGAGGACCTTGCTGACCGTGCCGATCGACACGTTCGCCTCCCGCGCGATGAGGCCGAGCGTGGTGCCGGAGCCGTGCTCGGGATCCGGCGGCCGGGGCGCGTCGGGAAACGTGTCGCTCATGAGGGTGATGCTAGGCCGCCGCCGGTGCGACGACCTGCTCGGGTACCACGCCATGCGCCGACGCGCGACGACGTGCGCTGACCTCGAGCCCCGCGCATCCGTCGCCGTAGCCTCTCCGCGGCAGCTCAGGGCGAGCATGCCGGAGGGGGTTCGACGTGATCGACTGGGGCGACGTGCCGACATGGATCACCACGCTGGCGGTGGGCTTCGGCGCCGCGCAGCTGTACCAGGATCGGCAGGCGACGAAGGAGCGCACCGAGCGGGACGCGCGTCTGCAGGTGCGCGCTCTCACCGCGTGGGCCGGCTCGTGCCGCGACGACGACCAGCGCGGCGATGAGTACGGCATCGTCGTGCGGACGACTCCGGGCTCCCCTTCCGCGACGTCGTGGTCACCGTCGTGTGGTTCGGGGAGCGGCAGGAGCCGGTGGAGCTCCGCCTGCTGCCTCCCGGGGGGGGTGCTTCATCAGGTCCGCGAAGAGCAGGGGTCGGGACTTCCCCATCCCCCAGGAGGAGCACGGTCGTCCAGTGCGTCCCTGTACGCAGACCCGCCGGTACGCGGTCACGGAGGTCCGCTCGACGGACGCCGCGGGGCGACGCTGGCGGATGCACGAGGACGGCCGGTTCGAGGACGCGACCACGGAAGGACCCGAGAGTGCGGATCAGCGGTCCGTGCTGAGCGATGGCGGAGACGGTGGGATTTGAACCCACGGTACCCATACGGGTACTCCACCTTAGCAGGGTGGTGCACTAGGCCGAACTATGCGACGTCTCCAGACGTACCCGTCCACTGTACCGGACGCGGCGGCCTGCTCACATCCCCGCGCACCGGGGCGCGGACCCGAACGGGGGGCGCGTCGCGGTTGTCCCCCATTCGACGGACACGTAGTGTCTGAGGCGACGCGTGTGCCGGACCCGACCGGCTTACCCCCTCGCGCGTCGCTGTGTCAGCCAGAGATGTCCCGCTCGCCCACGTGGCCGCGGTCCCGGATCCCCCGAACCGGTGCCGCTCACCCTCACGCACGCGACGACGTCGCGAGCCCCCCGTGGTCGAGAGCGAGATTCTCGTCCGGCGGAGGATTCGGGTCGAAAGCTGAACGAGATAGACGGTGCCTCGCTGCATAGGGTGTGCGGCGGGGTCCCGTCGCCCTCACCGCGACCCGATGCGGTGCGTCACCCGAACGCCTTCGAGCACGTGACCGTGCCGGCGTCCGTGCCCGTGATCGCCTCGGGAAGCACCGTGGGCGCCGACGTGGCCGGCTGGGATCCGCCGCCCGCAGCGGGAGCGCTCGGCGACGCCGACGGCGCAGGGGTCGATGCCGCCGGCTGCTCCGCGACCGCGCCGAGGCCCGTGTTGCCCGCCTTGACCTCGAACGGCGCGTCCGCCTTCAGCAGCTGCATGAGCTGGTCGCCGTCGGTCTTCAGCGGCTGGACCTTGCCGGCGTAGACGCCCGTGCCCGCCGTGGTGCCCGGGTACTGCAGGAAGCGCACCTGGTCGAGCGGGATGTCCTTGAGCGCCAGCGCCATGGACGCCATGGTCTGGTAGTCGAGCGACGTGGAGCGCTGCATGTTGTCGACCGCGGCCTTCGCCAGACCGTAGACGCGCGTGGGATCCGAGAGCGTGCTCGACTGCTTCATGGTGCGCACCAGCGAGGAGAGGAACACCTGCTGGTTGCTGATGCGGGCCAGGTCGCTGCCGTCGCCGACCGCGTGGCGCGTGCGGAGGAACTGGAGCGCCTCCTTGCCCTGCAGCGTGTTCTCGCCGGCCGGGAGGTCGAGGTCGGTGCGCTTGTCCTTGAGCGGGCTCGCGAGGCACACGGGCACGCCGCCGACGGCGTTGGACATCTCGATGACGCCGTTGAACTCGATGAGCGCGGCGTAGGGGATGTCGAGGCCCGTGAACTGGGCGACGGTCTTCGCGACGCACGGCAGGCCGCCGTCGGACAGCGCCGAGTTGAGCGGCGCCGCGGACATGGCGGGTGCGGTGCCGGATCCGTCGCTGCGCTCGCACGCCGGGATGGGCACGACCATGTCGCGCGGGAGGCTGACGACCGTGGCCTGCGAGTGGTCGGCCGAGACGTGCAGCACCATGTTCACGTCGTTGAGCGCGCCGTCGGTCTTGCCGTAGCCGTCGCCCTGTCCCTGGCGGGTGTCGGATCCGGCGAGCAGCACGTTGAAGCCGCCGTCGAGCGCGCCGACCCCGACAGTGGTCTGCTCGGTGCCGTCGCTGATGTCGACGGTGTTGGCCTGGACGGACCTGTTGAGGTCCCACGCGGCGATGGTGACGACGGAGAAGCCGCTGACCGCCAGCACGGCGAGGGCCATGGCCGTGCCCTTCAGCAGCGCGCGGGCGGCCGTCGACCTGCGCAGCCGGCCGTGGCGCGCGATGAGGGGGGCACCGGGGTCTCGCCGGGGTCGCAGGGGCGCGTCGCTCATGCGGATCCTCTCCGGGCGGAGGGCGTGGGATTCGAACCCACGAGACATCTCTGCCCACCAGTTTTCAAGACTGGCTCCATCGGCCGCTCGGACAGCCCTCCCGATGCGCGCTCCCGCGTGGCGGGCGACGTGCGATCGAAGAGGATCCTACCGGTGGCCGGTCGGCCCGCGGTGGTGCGGCCGGGTGACCGCGCGGGATGCGACACTCTCGCACGCGGAGGATCAGAGCGGGCTGGACTCTCCACATGGGGGAATCGGGCGAGCCCGGACGTCAGAGTCGGGCGAGGACCGCCGCGGCGCCGTTCTCGGTGATGGGACCCGTGACCTCGCTCGCCACCGCGATGACCTCCGCGGGCGCCTGGCCCATCGCGATCCCGCGGCCGTGCTCGCCGGCCCACTCCAGCATCTCGATGTCGTTGCGTCCGTCGCCCATGGCGATCACGTGGGTGCGGGCGATGTCGTGCAGCTCGCGCACGCGCTCCATGGCCGTGGCCTTGTTCACGCCGTCCGGGGCGATGTCGAGCCAGGCGGTCCAGCCGATGGAGTAGCTCACGCGGTGCAGGCCCATGCGCTCGACGACGTCCTGGAAGTCCTCCAGGTCGTGGCCGGGCGAGATCACGACGACGCGCGTCGCGGGCACGTGAAGCAGCTCCTCGAACTCGACGTGGCGGCCGTTGGCCTCGAGCGCGCCGTCCGGGAAGTCGCCGCCGGAGTAGAGGTACACGCCCTCCTCGTCCTCGACGGCGTAGCGGCCGCTCGCGAGGTGCGGGCGGATGCGCTGCAGCACGTCGGCGGGGTCGAAGGTCTCGACGAAGCGGCGGGAGTACCCGGTGGGGGCGTCCGCGTCGCGCTCGAGCACGATCGCGCCGTTCGAGCACACCATGTAGCGCGGGTGGATCCCCAGGCGGTCGACGATCGGCAGCGTGTCGGCGACGGAGCGGCCGGTGGAGGGCATGACCAGGTGGCCGATCTCCTCCATCCGCCGCACCTCGCGGATGACCGACTCGTCGAGCGAGCCGTCCTCCCCGAGCAGCGTGCCGTCGATGTCGAGGGCGATGAGGAGGCGGTCGGCGTCCGGCACGCGCGGGGTCATCGGGCGGCCTTCGCCGTGGCGGGCGCCAGGGTCTCGAGGCCGCCGAGGTACGGGCGCAGCGCCTCGGGCACGCGCACCGAGCCGTCCGCCTGCTGGTGGGTCTCGAGGATGGCGACGATCCACCGCGTGGTGGCCAGCGTGCCGTTGAGGGTGGCGACGGGCGAGGTGCGGCCGTCCTCGCCGCGGAAGCGCGTGCCGAGGCGGCGGGCCTGGAAGGTGGTGCAGTTCGAGGTGGAGGTGAGCTCGCGGTAGGCGCCCTGGGTGGGGATCCACGCCTCGACGTCGTACTTGCGGGCGGCGCTGGAGCCGAGGTCGCCCGCCGCCGTGTCGATGACGCGGTAGGAGAGGCCGAGGTCCTGCATCATGCGCTCCTGCATCGCGAGGAGGCGCTCGTGCTCGGCCTCGGAGTCCGCGGGATCGACGTAGCTGAACATCTCCAGCTTCTGGAACTGGTGCACGCGGATGATGCCGCGGGTGTCCTTGCCGTAGGAGCCCGCCTCCTTGCGGTAGCAGGTCGACCAGCCGGCGTAGCGGATGGGGCCGTCGGCGAGGTCGAGGATCTCGTCGGCGTGGTACCCGGCGAGCGCCACCTCGCTCGTGCCCGTGAGGTAGAGGTCGTCGTCGTCCAGGTGGTAGACCTCGTCGGCGTGGGCGCCGAGGTAGCCGGTGCCTGCCATGATCTCGGGCTTCACCAGCGTGGGGGTGATGAGCGGCACGAGCCCGGCCTCCAGCGCGCGGGCGAGGCCGAAGTTCATCAGCGCGATCTCGAGCTGCGCGCCGATCCCCTTGAGGAAGTGGAAGCGGGCGCCGGAGACCTTGGCTCCGCGGCCCATGTCGATGGCGTCGAGGATCTCGCCGATCTCCAGGTGGTCGCGCGGCGCGAAGTCGAAGGTGGGCTTGGCGCCGACCTCGCGGATGAGCGCCCAGTCGTCCTCGCCGCCCGCGGGCACGCCGTCGATGACGATGTTCGGGATCCGCCGCATCACCTCGTCGAGCGCGGTCTCGGCCTCCTGCGCGCGCTCCTGCGCTGCGGTGACGCGGGCCTTCAGCTCCTGCACCTCGGCGATGAGGCGCGGCTTGTCGGCCTTGTCCGCCTTCGCGACGAGCTTGCCGTGCGCGTTCTGCTCGGCGCGCAGGCCCTCGAACTCGGTGACCGCCCGGCGGCGCTCGGAGTCGGCCGCCACCGCCTGGTCGACCACCTCCACGGATGCGCCGCGCAGCTCCTGCGAGGCGATGACGAGGTCGGGATGGTCGCGGAGGGTCTGCGGATCGATCACCCCGTCACTCTAACGAAGCGGGTCGGAGGCGGCCGGGCGTCGGGCCCCGGGACGCGGACGCGCGATCGGGCCAGGGTCGTGAGGGTGACGCGTGCGAGCGCGTCCTCCGGGGAGCCGCCCCGGGATCCACGAGGAGGACGGACATGGCCACCACCACCTATGCCGAGCAGGGCGCGCCCGCCGGCGGCTCGAAGCTCAAGCAGGCCATCACCGGCCCGCTGCTGTTCCTCTTCATCCTGGGCGACGTGCTCGGCGCCGGGATCTACGCGCTCATGGGCACGCTCGCCGAGGACGTGGGCGGCGCGCTGTGGGTGCCGCTCGTGGTCGCGCTGCTGCTCGCGCTGCTCACCGCCGGCTCCTACGCCGAGCTCGTGACCAAGTACCCCAAGGCGGGCGGCGCCGCGATCTTCGCCGAGCGCGCCTTCGGGGTGCCGATCGTGTCGTTCCTCGTGGGCTTCTCGATGCTCGCGGCCGGCGTGGTCAGCGCCGCCGGACTGTCGCTCGCGTTCGCGGGCGAGTACCTCTCGACGCTGCTCGAGCCCGTGATGGACGTGCCGCGGATCCCCGCCGCCATCGTGTTCCTGCTGCTGGTCGCGGCGCTCAACGCGCGCGGGATCACCGAGAGCATGCGCGGCAACGTGGTGATGACGGTGATCGAGCTGAGCGGACTGGTGATCGTGATCGTCGTCGTGGCCGTGATGCTCGGCGGCGGGGGCGGCGACATCTCGCGCGTGACCGAGTTCCCGGAGGGGTCGGACGCGGCGCTCGCCACGCTGTCGGCCGCGATCGTCGCGTACTACTCGTTCGTCGGCTTCGAGACGAGCGCCAACGTGGCCGAGGAGGTGCGGGATCCGAGCCGCGTCTACCCGAAGGCGCTGTTCGGGGCGCTCGCCACCGCGGGCGTCGTCTACGTGCTCGTGGCGCTGGCCAGCTCCGCGGCCCTCTCCCCCGACGAGCTCGCGGAGTCGACCGGCCCGCTGCTCGCGGTCGTGCAGGCGACCGGCGTCGGCATCCCCCCGTGGGTCTTCAGCCTCATCGCCCTCGTGGCGGTGGCGAACGGCGCCCTGCTCACCATGATCATGGCGAGCCGGGTGACCTTCGGCATGGCCGACCAGGGCCTCCTGCCCGGCGTGCTCGGGAAGGTGCTGCCGAACCGGCGGACGCCGTGGGTCGCCATCGTCGCCACCACGCTGGTCGCGGTCGCGCTGACCTCGGTCGGCGACGTGGGCACGCTCGCCGAGACCGTGGTGCTCCTGCTGCTGTTCGTCTTCATCAGCACGAACGTCGCCGTCCTCGTGCTGCGGAGGGACCGCGTGGAGCACGCGCACTTCCGCGTCTGGACCGTGATCCCCGTGCTCGGCACGCTCTCCTGCGTGCTGCTGCTCACCCAGCAGAGCGGTCAGGTGTGGCTGTTCGGCGCGATCCTCGTGGCCGTCGGCGTCGTGCTGTTCCTGATCAGCCGGGCCAGCGGCGCCCGCTCGAAGGACGTCGACCGCGACCGGGCCTGATCAGGCGTCGGCGCCCGCGCCCGGCTCGGCCGACACGATGCCGCGCAGCCAGTCGCGCGCCTCGAGGAACACGTCGTCCTCGTACCGCTCGCGGTACGTGCTCCGCGCGCCGTCGGCCCGCGGGTAGGAGCCGAGGAACGTCACGCGCGGGCTGAAGCGGCGGATCCCGAGCAGGGCGTCGGCCACGCGCTCGTCGTGCACGTGGCCCTCGGCGTCGATGACGAATCGGTAGCGCCCGAGCTCGTCGCCGATGGGCCGCGACTGGATGAGCGTGAGGTTCACCCCGCGGGTCGCGAACTGCTCGAGCATGTCGAGCAGGGATCCGGCCCGGTCGTCGGGCAGCTCGACGATGAGGCTCGTCTTGTCGGCGCCGGTGCGCGCGGGCAGGGTGGTCGCCCGGCCGACGAGCACGAAGCGCGTGACGGCGTTCGGGTTGTCGCCGATGCCGCGCGCGACCGCCTCGAGCGGCTGGCTCTCCGTGATCTGCGGCGGCGCGATCGCGGCGTCCGCGGTGCCGCCGTCCAGGAGCGACATGGCCGCGGCGACGTTCGACGAGGCGGGGAGGTGCCCGTGCGACGGCAGCTCCCGCTCGAGGAAGCGGCGGCACTGGCCGTAGGCGACCGGGTGCGCGGCGACCGTGCGCACGTCGGCGAGCGCCGTGCCCGGACGCACCACGAGGTCGAAGGTCACGGGCACGAGGTGCTCGCTGAGGATCCGGAGCCCGGGGATGTTCGCGAGCGCGTCCTGCGTGGCCGTCACCCCGCCCTCGACCGAGTTCTCGATGGCGATCATGGCCGCGACCGAGGTGCCCGCGACCACGTCGGCGAGCGCCTCCGACGCGTTGTTCACCGCGCGCCACGTGCGCCCGCGGGCCGCGTCGACCTGCTTGAGCGCGGCCTCCGTGAACGTGCCGGACGGGCCGAGGTAGCTGTACGTCTCGTCGGGTCGGGGGGTCTCGGGCATGCCTGCACCCTAGATGGGAATCGGCGGGGGCCGGTGCCAGGATGGACGCATGCATGACCGCGCAGGCACAGTCGCCCTCCCGTCCGACCTCATCGACATCGACGAGCTGATCCGGGCATACCACGACCTCCACCCCGACGTGGAGGATCCGGAGCAGAAGGTGGCGTTCGGCACCAGCGGCCACCGCGGCAGCTCGCTGAAGACGGCGTTCAACGAGGACCACATCCTCGCCATCACGCAGGCGATCGTGGAGTACCGGGCCGAGCAGGGCATCACCGGCCCGCTGTTCATCGGCCGCGACACCCACGGGCTGTCGAAGCCCGCCGAGGACACCGCGCTCGAGGTGCTCGTCGCCAACGGCGTGCGCGTGCTCGCCGACTCGCGCGACTCCTGGTGCCCGACCCCGGCGCTGTCGCACGCGATCCTCCGCTGGAACCGCGACGACGCCCACGGCGACGACGACGTGGCCGACGGCATCGTCGTCACCCCCAGCCACAACCCGCCCGCCGACGGCGGCTTCAAGTACAACCCGCCGCACGGCGGACCCGCCGACTCCGACGCCACCGGGTGGATCGCGTCGCGCGCCAACGCGATCATCGCGGGCGGCCTCGTGGACGTGAAGCGCGTGAGCCTCGAGGAGGCGCGCGCACAGGTGGAGGGCTACGACTTCCTCGGCCACTACGTGGACGACCTCGGCTCCATCATCGACTTGGAGGCGATCCGGAAGGCCGGCGTGCGCATCGGCGCCGACCCGCTCGGCGGCGCGTCCGTCGAGTACTGGGCCGCGATCGGCGAGCGCCACGGGCTCGACCTGGAGGTCGTGAACCCCGAGGTGGATCCCGCCTGGTCGTTCATGACGCTCGACTGGGACGGCAAGATCCGCATGGACCCGTCCTCGTCCTCGGCCATGGCGAGCGTGCTCGCGCGCAAGGACGACTTCGACATCCTCACGGGCAACGACGCCGACGCCGACCGCCACGGCATCGTCACGCCCGACGCGGGGCTCATGAACCCCAACCACTACCTCGCGGTCGCGATCGACTACCTCTACGCGCACCGGCCGCACTGGCGCGAGGACGCCGCGATCGGCAAGACGCTCGTGTCCTCCAGCGTGATCGACCGGGTCGCCGAGTCGCTCGGTCGCCGCCTCTGGGAGGTGCCGGTCGGCTTCAAGTGGTTCGTCCCCGGCCTCATCGACGGATCCGTGGGCTTCGGCGGCGAGGAGTCCGCGGGCGCGAGCTTCCTGCGCATGGACGGCACCGTCTGGACCACCGACAAGGACGGCATCCTGCTCGCGCTGCTCGCCGCCGAGATCCTCGCGGTCACGGGCAAGACCCCGAGCGTGCTCTACCGCGAGCTCACGGAGCGCTTCGGCGATCCGGTGTACGAGCGCGTCGACGCCGCCGCGACCAAGGCGCAGAAGGCGACGCTCGGCAAGCTCGACGGCGACGCCATCGAGGCCACCGAGGTCGCCGGCGACCCGATCACCGCGAAGACCAGCACCGCCCCCGGCAACGGCGCGGCGGTCGGCGGCGTCAAGGTCGTCACCGAGAACGCGTGGTTCGCCGCCCGCCCGAGCGGCACCGAGGACGTCTACAAGATCTACGCCGAGTCGTTCGTGGGGCTCGACCACCTGCACGCGGTGCAGGCGGAGGCCAAGCGGATCGTCGACGCGGCGCTCGACGCGTGACTGGAGGCCGTGGAGGCGACGCCGCCCTGGGCGCGCTCGCATCCGCGGTGCATACGCTGGGGGCATGCGCCATTCCGGGGATGTGGACGCGTTCGTGTGGGACGAGCCGTCGATGCACCCCGCCGACGGTCCCGCCGGGGCCGCGCCGGTCGTCGACCGCGACGTGCGGCTGCCCGACGGGCACGCGCGCCGCCGGGTCGTGTCGCTGGGCGCGCTGCTCGCCGTCGTCATCGCCGGCATGGTCGTCACCCACGGCGACGGCCGCGGGCTGTGGCCGGACATCTTCTACGCCGCGGCGATCCACCTCGCGCTCATCGCGGTGATGCCCCGGGTCGACACGGTCGTGCATGGGGCGGCCGTGCTCGTGTGGTGCACGGGGATCGAGCTGCTGCAGATCACCGGATGGCCCGCGATCTGGGCGCTGCACGTGCCGCTGTGCCGGCTGCTGCTCGGCACGGGGTACGACCCCGTCGACCTCGCGGCCTACGCGGTCGGCGTCCTGCTCGTGCTCCTGGTCGACCGCCTGCTGCGGGTCGGCCGCGGGATCGGCGACGTGGGCTAGGAGACGCTCCAGAAGTGGACCTCGGCGCCCGGGTGCTCCGTGGTGATGGTCTCGTCGAGGTCCCGGTAGTCGTTGTCGAGGTTGTGGCCGACCATCTTCACGACGTTCCCGCCGTCCTTCGGCTCGATGGCCGAGACGATCTGCGTGTGGTCGGGCGACGCGTTGCGGTTCCAGTCGAAGATGACGATGTCGCCGACCTTCAGCCGGTCGCGGTCCGCCAGCTCGAGGCGCGTCACGCCGAGCGTTGAGGCGTTGGCCGCGAGCCACTTGTCGAACGTGGGCACGTGGATCCACGCGTAGGTCCAGTCGGATCCGCCGCCGCGGTTGTGCCACTCCGTCGTCATCTCCCACCCGCGCTGGATGAGGGTCTGGCTGACGAAGTTGACGCAGTCGCCGCCGGACGGGTTGAAGTCCCCGTACTCCTGGAGGTTGTAGGAGTCCCAGTGCGCGAGCGCGTACTGGAGCTGCTCGTCGACGGGCGTCTGCGCCGTGTACGCGGCGGTCGCCGCGGTGAGGGGCGCGTCGCCCGCCATGACCTGGATGTCGGCGGAGCGGTCCTCGTAGTCGGCCGAGCGCGGGGCGGTGACCGTGACGGATCCGTCGCCGACGACCTGGAGGTCGGTGCCCGGGGTGCCCGCGAACATCACGGCGGTGGCGGCGGAGAGGCCGGCGCCCGCGATCGTGACCTCCTGGCCGCCCGAGACGGACAGCTCGGCCGGCTCCACGGAGGAGACGGCGGGCGAGGATCCGGATGCGGCGGGCTGGCCGTCGTCTCCCCCGCCGAGGGTCGCGCGCGGCGCGGGCTCCTGGCGGGTGCATGCGGCGAGGACGGCGGTCACGGGGACCGCGAGCGCGGCGGCGAGGATGCTGCGGCGGCGGATGTCGGCGGTCACGTGATGCTCCGGGATGTCGGGGGTGGACCCGGGACCCGGGCCCACCCAGGGTAACCCGGCGCCCTGCGGATCGACTCCGCGCGACACCGCGCCTAGTGTGGCGGGATGAGCGTCGACGTGACCCACGACCCCGACGGCTCGCGCTACACGCTGTGGCTCGACGGCGAGCGCGCGGGCTTCGCGGACTACCTGATCCAGGGCGACCGGATCGTCTTCACCCACACCGAGATCGACCCCGCGAAGCGGCGCGGCGGCCTCGGCGGCGAGCTGGTGCGGGCCGCGCTCGACGACGTGCGCGGCGGATCGCGCACGGTCGTGGCCGCGTGCCCGTTCGTGGCGGAGTGGATCGACGAGCACCCCGACTACCGCGAGCTGCTCGAGCGGGGCTGAGCCGGAGCGGGGCTGAGCCGGACGCGCTCGCGAGGCGCACGCATGCGCCCCGCGAGTCCGCTCCCCCCCGACGGGTCTCCCCGTCGCCCGCGGTCGCGAGCGGAGCCTCGTGACGAGGTTCGATCGGACCGCACCGCCGCTCGGCCCCGCGGGGCCGGAAGGGCGACGTTGCGACACTAGGCGCGGCGACCTGCGCAGAAGCGGCGGCGGTCGCCCACCGGACAGCGCCGACGCCCAGCGGACATCGCGGCTTCGCCAGGCGGACAGTCCCTCGATCAGGGGACGCGCGTGAGCCACTCCGGCGTCTGGAACTTGTCCTCCACCAGCTGGCGGGTCTTCGCCCACTCCTCCGGCGTGACCTGCCCGGGCTTCCCGCCGTAGAGGCCCGTGAAGGTGTCCTTCATGCGCTCGATGATGTCGGCGCGGCTCATGCCGGTCTGGCTGCGGAGCGGATCCACGCGCTTGGCGGCGCTCGTGATGCCCTTGTCGCTGATCTTCTCGCGGCCGATGCGGAGCACCTGCACCATCTTCTCGCCGTCCATGTCGTAGCTCATGGTGACGTGGTGCAGCACGGCGCCGGCGCCCAGGCGCTTCTGCGCGGCGCCGCCGATCTTGCCGCTGGGGCTCGTGATGTCGTTGAGCGGCTGGTACGACGCGTCGATGCCGAGCGAGCGGAGCGCGGTGATCACCCACTCGTCGAGGTAGGCGTAGGAGTCCGCGAAGGTCATGCCCTGCACGAGGTCGACGGGCGCGTAGATCGAGTACGTGATGACGGCGCCCGCCTCCATGTACATGGCGCCGCCGCCGGAGACGCGGCGCACGACGTCGAAGCCGTGGGCGGCCGCCTGCTCGGCGTCGACCTCGTTGCGGAGCGACTGGAAGCTGCCGATGACGACGGCCGGCTGGTCCCACTCCCAGATGCGGAGCGTGGGGTTCCGGCGCCCGGCGCCGACCTCCTCGGCGAGCACCTGGTCCAGCGCCATCTGCTCGACGGGCCGGTAGGCGCGGTCGTGGATGACCTCCCACTCGTAGTCGCCCCAGTTCGTGGCGCGCGCGAGGGAGCGGCGGATCGCGACCGCGACGGCCTCGGGCGAGAACCCGAGGAGCACGGCCTGCGGCGGGAGCGCGCGGCGGATGGCGGCGGCGATGGCGTTCGCGTCGCTGTCCTCGGCGAGGCCGTTCACCGCGCGGTCGATGGCCTCGAGCGCGTCGTCGGGCTCGAGGAAGAAGTCGCCCGCGAGGCGGAATCCGGAGATGCGGCCGTCGGTCACGTCGAGGTCGACCACGACGAGCTTGCCGCCGGGGACCTTGTACTCACCATGCATCCCGCCAGCCTAGGCCCGGCCGCGGGGCGGCACCCGGGCGGGGGATCGCCGCGGGCGCCGGCATGTGCGACGGTGGGACGTGCGCATCACCTGGGCGGTCGTCCGCCTCCTCACCGCCCTGACCGTGCTGGTCGCCGTCACGAGCCAGTACGTCGTCAGCTCCTCGTACTGGCGGAGCATCGGCGTGGAGGGGATCTGGGGCAAGACGGTCGACTTCCTCATGTACTTCACGATCGAGTCGAACCTGCTCGCGGCCGTCGTGATGGGCATCGGCGCCGTGCGGCTGCTGCGGCGCGCGCCCGCGCCCGGACGCGGCTGGACGACGCTCCGGTTGGCGGCGACCACGTACATGGTCACCACCGGCATCGTCTACAACCTGCTGCTGCGCGGCCTGCCCACGATCCCCGGCGGCAACCTCCCCTGGTCGAACGAGGTGCTGCACGTGGCCGTGCCCCTGCTCGTGCTGCTCGACTGGCTGCTCGCTCCGGACCGCCGGCCGCTCGGCTACGGCGCGGTCGGCCGCGTGGTGGTCTTCCCGCTGGTCTGGGTCGCGGTCACGCTCGCCCGCGGGCCGTACACCGGCAACGAGGTCACGGGGGCGGCGACCTACTACCCGTACCCGTTCCTGGATCCCGCGACGGGCGGCGGCGGGTACGGGACGGTCGCGATCTGGGTCGTCGTCATCGCCGCGCTGATCTGCGGCCTCGCCCTGCTGCTGATCGCGGTCGGCAGGCGGGCATCGCGCGCCGTCACGGCGGCCCGCGCGACGACCCGGTAGCGGCCGCTCCGCCCGCACGTCAAGGGGGTCCCGCCCTCCGGACGGCGTCGCGGCACCGGCCTAGCGTCGGACGCACGGACGACGGCGCACCCGGCCCGCCGGCCCGGCGAGGAGAGGCGAGACATCATGAAGGCAGTCGTATGGCACGGCGAGGGCGACATCCGCCTGGACGAGGTGCCCGAGCCCACCATCCAGGAGCCGACCGACGCGGTCATCCGCATCACCCGCAGCGCCATCTGCGGCACGGACCTCCACTTCGTGCGCGGCACCATGGCGGGCATGCGCGAGGGCACGATCCTCGGCCACGAGGCGATCGGCACCGTCACCGAGGTCGGCGACCAGGTGCGCGGGTTCTCGCCCGGCGACCGCGTGCTGGTGTGCTCGACCATGTCCTGCGGCGTCTGCCCGCAGTGCCGCGCGGGGAGCACCGCCCAGTGCGACGTCGCCAACCCCAACGGGCCGCAGGCGGGCACCTCCTTCTTCGGCGGACCGGAGACGACCGGGCCGGTCGACGGCCTGCAGGCCGAGTACGCGCGGATCCCGTGGGCCGCCCACACGCTCATCCCGCTGCCGGACACGGTCACGGACGACCAGGCGATCCTCCTCAGCGACATCTTCCCCACCGCCTGGTTCGGCGCCGAGCTCGCGGGGATCCGGCCGGGCGACACCGTGGCGGTCCTGGGCGCAGGCGTCGTCGGGCAGTTCGCGATCGCGTCGGCCTTCCGCATGGGCGCCGGCCGCGTGTTCGCGATCGACCACGTGGAGACGCGCCTCGCGATGGCGCTCGAGCAGAACGCCGAGGTGATCCACTTCGAGCGCGAGGACCCGGTGGCCGCGGTGATGGAGGCGACCCTCGGGATCGGCGTGGACGCCGTGATCGACGCGGTCGGCGTGGACGCGCAGCGCCCACATCGAGGACCGGCGGCCGAGGAGGCCGAGCAGCAGGAGGACGCGTCCGCCGCCGAGGTCGCGCAGGTCGCGCCCGGGGCGTCCCCGCAGGGCGACCTGTGGGTGCCGGGCGACGCGCCCAGCCAGGCGTCCCGGTGGGCCGTGCAGATGGTGCGGAAGTCGGGGCGCATCGGGATCATCGGCGTCTACCCGCCGCAGCTCACGTCGTACCCGATCGGCGCCGCGATGAACAAGAACCTCACGATCCGGATGGGCAACTGCGACCACCGCCGCGTCACGCCGCCGCTCATCGACCTCGTCGCCTCCGGCGTGTTCGACCCGACGCGCTTCATCACGCAGGACGAGGGCATGACCACGGCGATCGACGCCTACGAGCACTTCGACGTCCGCGAGGAGGGCTGGCTGAAGACGGTGCTGGAGGTCGGCTGACGCCCGGGGACGGTCGCCCGGTACGACCCGCCCGGGCGGCCGCGCGGCCCTCCACGGATCCCCCGCCTTCGAACATGCGTTCGAACATCCGGGCTAAGCTCGCGCCATGAGCATCGCGTTCCAGGCCTCCCTCTTCGACGACCTCCAGGCCGAGCCCGGCCTCGGTGCGCTCGGCGGCGAGCTCGAGCGGCTCGACCTCGGGCGGGGCGCCTGGCTCGACATCCGGCCCGGCTGGGTCAGCGACTCCGACGCGCTGTTCGAGCGCCTCGTCGAGGACGTGGAGTGGACGGCCGACACGCGCCTCATGCACGGGCGCACCGTCGAGGTCCCGCGGCTGCTGTCCTGGTTCGGGCCGCGGGCGACGCTGCCCGCGCCCGTGCTCGTCGAGGCGCGTGAGGCGCTGAACGACCACTACGGCCGCCCTGCCGGCCAGGTGCTGGAGACGGCGGGGCTGTGCTTCTACCGCACGGGGGACGACAGCGTCGCCTGGCACGGGGATCGCGTGGGGCGCGCCATCGACCGCGACACCATGGTCGCCATCGTGTCCGTGGGCGCCGCGCGCACGCTCTCGCTGCGGCCGAAGGGCGGCGGCGAGGTGCGGCGGTTCCCGCTCGGGCACGGCGACCTCGTCGTCATGGGCGGCAGCGCGCAGCGCACGCACGAGCACGCCATCCTCAAGACCGCGAAGGCCGTGGGGCCGCGCATCAGCATCCAGTTCCGGCCGGTCTGGCCCGCCTGAGGAGTACGCGCCGGGAGCGGGGCCGCCGGGCAGGTGCGGGCGATGGGAACGATCCCGCTGTTCAGGATGCATTCCGCCGGATGTCGCTCCGCGTGACCCGCTGTTCCGCTCGGGCAGGGAGGATCGCGCCTGGCATCGGCGCTCCCGGGCGCGACCCGCCGGATCCCCCGCGCCGAGCCGAGCACGCGTCGCCGTGGGACACCGCGACCACGCGCGCCCTCCGCGTCGCCGCCCCGTGGGATCCCCCGCCCGCCGGGCCCGGCACGATCCAGGAAGAAGGACAGCCACCGTGAGCACCTCCAAGCCCGAAGAGCACGCGCCGGACGTCGACCTCGGGGACGGCGTCGACGCCGCGCCCCCGCTCGACCCCGGGCGCGCGTACCGCACCGGGATCCGCCCGGGCGTCAGCCGCCGCACCGTCCTGCTCGGCGGTGCGGCCGCGATCATGGCGGGCGTCGCCGCGGGATCCGCCCCAGGCGCACCCGGCGCGGCGACGGCCGCCACCCGCAGGAACCCCACCCGCAGCATCCGCGACGTCGAGCACGTCGTGATCCTCATGCAGGAGAACCGCTCGTTCGACCACTACTTCGGCACCCTGCAGGGCGTCCGCGGCTTCGGCGACAAGCAGGCCGTCGAGCTCCCCGGCGGCGGCACCGTCTTCGCCCAGCCCGACGCGAGCCGCCCCGACGGCGGGCGGATGCTGCCCTTCCCGCTCGACTCGTCGCGCTTCAACGCGCAGGGCGCCGGCGGGCTCGACCACTCCTGGAAGGGCGGGCACCAGGCCTGGAACAAGGGCGCGTGGGACAACTGGGTGGTCGCCAAGAGCGAGCAGACCATGGGCTACTTCACGAAGGACGACCTCCCCTTCCACCACGCGCTCGCCTCGGCGTTCACGATCGCGGACCACTACCACTGCTCCCTCATCGGGCCGACGACCCCCAACCGCCTCTTCCAGTGGACCGGCACGATCGACCCGCGCGGGAAGGCCGGCGGGCCCGCCATCGACAACCCGGACGACTACGCGCCCGTCTTCAGCTGGACCACCTACCCCGAGCGGCTGCGCGAGGCCGGGATCACGTGGAGGACGTACGCGAACGACGAGGTCGGCGACGACGGCACGCACCCCTACGTGGGCGACTACGGCGACAACCCGCTCTGGCTGTTCCACCGGTACCACGAGGCGCTCGCGTCGTCGGATCCCGCGACCCGCCAGCTCGCGCTCGACGGCGGGCTCCACGACGGCTGGAAGCCCGACTCCGGCAAGGGCCTAGACGTCACGCACCTGCTCGAGGAGTTCGGGAAGGACGCCGCCGCGGGCACGCTGCCGCAGGTCTCCTATGTCGTGGCGCCGTACGGCTGGAGCGAGCACCCGAAGGCCAGCCCCGACTACGGCGCGCACTACACGAACGCCGTGATCCAGGCGCTCATGAGCAACCCGGACACCTGGGCGAGCACGGTCCTCCTCATCAACTACGACGAGAACGACGGGTACTTCGACCACCAGCTGCCGCCGCTCGCCGAGCCCGGCACGTCCGACGAGTACGTCGACGGCCTGCCCATCGGCTACGGCACGCGCGTGCCGCTCACGGTGGTGTCGCCCTGGAGCCGCGGCGGCTGGGTCGACTCGCAGGTGTTCGACCACACCTCGGTGATCCGGTTCCTCGAGACCTGGACGGGCGTGCACGAGCCGAACATCTCCGACTGGCGCCGTACGATCTCGGGCGACCTCACGTCGTGCTTCGACTTCGCGCACCCGGACTTCTCGATCCCGTCCGCCCGCGAGGTGCTGCCGCTCAGCGCCACGCAGGCGCTCGTGCACGCGGCCGACGCCGACATGGCCAAGCCGCCCGTGCAGGAGCCGGCCGTCGGCGCGCAGCGGATGCCCACGCAGGAGGAGGGCCGGATGCGCCACCGGCCGCTCCCCTACCGGCAGGACGCGGACGTCGCGGTCGACCGCGAATCGGGCGCGGTGACCCTGACGATGCGCAACCGCGGCGCGCAGGGCGTCTCGCACCAGGTGTTCCCGAACATCGCGCTGCCGTTCGCGTCGACGCCCTTCACGGTGGCGGCGCGCGGGACGGCGTCGTACGCGTGGGACAGCGCGGCCCACGCGGGCGCCTACGACTTCAGCGTCTACGGGCCCGACCGGTTCCTGCGCCGCTTCGCGGGCACCGTCATCGACGCGTCGCGCACGGACGTGCCCGTGCCCGTTGTGACGGCCGAGACGGTCGTGGACGGCCGGGGCCTGCTGCGGATCACGCTCGGCGACGGCGGGAGCCCCTCGGTGAAGTACACGCTCACCGCGAACGACTTCATCACGCGCGTGCGGCACGAGACGGTGAAGCCCGGGCGCACGACGACGGTCGACTGGCCCGTGGACGCGTGGGGCTACTACGACGTGGTGGTCACCGCCGGCGACGGCTTCCGGTACCGCTACGCGGGCCGCGTGGAGTAGCGCGGCGCATCGCGACGACGCCGGCCGGTCCCGCGGGGGCCGGCCGGCGTCGTGGCGCGTGCGGGTCAGGCGCGGGCGCGGTC
>NZ_QWGT01000012.1 GCF_003576405.1 Clavibacter lycopersici | reverse complement strand
TGGTACTGCAGGGGGGACCCTGTGGGAGAGTAGGACACCGCCGGACTTGATTTGGTAGTAACGGGAAGGCCCGTCGCATATTGTGCGACGGGCCTTCCTGCGTTAACGGCCCATTCGTGGCCCAGGCTTCCGCGCGAGCGTAGGTCGCCGGTCGCCCTCTCCTGGCATCCGTGCACCGCCCGAGTGCGCGAGGAGCGGCGGATCCGGGACCGCAGTGGTGCGTCGTCCTCTTCATGAGGGGCCTCGGCATAGGGGTACGCGCGTCCGGGCGCGAATGCACCGCGCCTGTCAGCGCGTTCACATGGCGGTCATAAGAGGGGACGTTATCGTCGTGGTCCGTGACCGATCCCCGTGAGAACGACCGCACATCCGGCGAATCCCGAGAGTCCTCGGCAGGTGATCCGCCCGCGACGACCCCCACACCGTCGGCGGCCACCCCGCGTTCCGGCGCCCGGCCCGCCCGCTCCCGTACGGCGGGGGTGCCGCTCGGGCGAGCGCTGTCCGCCGCTCTCGTCTCGGCCGGCGTAGCCGCGATCCTCGGGCTCCTCTTCAGCGTGCTGACGCTGTTCAGCGCGAACCAGCCGGGAGCTGCTGTGCTGGTGACGCTCCTCGACTACTGGACCGTGCACACGCTGGTCGCCTTCGTGCTCCTCGCGGCCTTGGCCGGAGTCGGGATGCACCGGCGCCTGTGGACGTCGATCCTCGGCTCCGTGCTCGCTGCCGTCGTGGGCGCGCTCGTCGGCAGCCTCGTCGGTGCCATGGGCCAGGGCGCCACGGTCACCGGCGACATCGTCGGCCCGCTGCTCGAGACGCTGCTGGGGCTCAACCTCATGTTCGTGCTCGGGGTGTCGCTCGCGTCCGTCCTCCTCGGCCGGCGCCTGTGGCTCCGGCTCGGGGCAGCCGGGACGGACGATGTCGAGCGGGAGCGCGTCGCGCTCGTGCGGATCCCGTCTTCGCGGCTCGCCGACGGCGAGCTGACGCACCTGGACCGCCGTCCCGTCGACACCGAGCTCGCTGACCAGCAGTGGGAGCGGTACGTCCTCGCGCTCGAGGAGAACGGGTGGTCCACCCGGGAGGTGCCGCCGGCTGACGACCACCCCGACTCGGTCTTCGTGGAGGACGCCGTCGTCGTCCTCGGCACGACCGCAGTGCTCCTCACGTCAGGAGCCGACTCCCGCCGTGGTGAGCGGACGGGCGTGGAGCGCGCCCTCGAGGACATGGACCTCCGGGTGACGTCCATCGACCTGCCCGCGACCATCGACGGCGGGGACGTGCTCGAGGTCGGCCGCACGCTCTACGTCGGCGCCAGCAGTCGCACCAACGCCGCCGGGATCCAGCGGCTGCGCGAGATCGCGCGACCCCTCGGCTACGCGGTTGTGGGGGTGCCTGTCAGCCGCACGCTGCACCTCAAGTCGCAGGTGACCGCGCTGCCCGACGGGACCGTCATCGGCCACGAGTCCCTGGTGGACGAGCCGCGGCTCTTCCCGTCGTTCCTCCCGGTGCCGGAGCCGGAGGGCACGGCGGTCGTCGCGCTCGACGCGGACACGCTCCTGATCTCGGCAGCCGCCCCCCGGACGGCCGATCTGCTCCGCGGCCTGGGCTACGAGGTCGTCGCCGTCGACATCAGCGAGTTCGAGAAGCTCGAGGGCTGCGTCACCTGCCTGTCGGTGCGCATCAGCTGACGCCGGCCGCGCGCGAGACCGCGCGCAGCACGAGGGCCCGGCCCGCATCCTCGGATGCGGGTCGGGCCCTTGTGCGTGCAGCGCTCCGATCCCTATGCTGGAAGGCTGCCTGGAGCGGCCATTCACGTGGTCCATCGGTGCGGCCACACGTGAATCGCATACGCAGCCAGAGAGGGTGTCATGACCACGACATCGACGACATACGCACGCACGATCTCGACCCGGATCGGCGACGTGGTCGCTGCAGCCGTCCCGGCGTCGCGCGGTCCGCGCAGCTAGGGGCGATACCGCCCGACTACCGCGTCGGGTCCGCGGCGGCCGGCCCGCAACGGCCGCGCGGCCGCACCGCGTCCCCTCCCAGCGGCGAGGAAGCGCTCTCGGGTCCATGCTCTCGCGGGGCGCACCCCACCTGACGCCGGGACGCACGTCCCCTCACCTGGCCCGTGCCCCCGTGCACGACCCCCTCCGCTCGAACCCCTCATCCTCCGCCGCGCGCGTCCTCGCTCGCGCGGCCGCAGAGCACGTCCGGCCGCGCATCGGCCGTCTACCGAAGGAATGACACGTGTCCACCTCACCGCCCGCCTCGCCCGACCAGGCGCCGTCCGAGCGGCACGGCCCCCGGCCCGGCACCATCGCCGTCCTCATGCGGCTGCTGCCGTTCGCCCGGCCCGCCATGCCCAGCATCATCGCGGGCATGGTGGTCGCGCTCATCGGCTCGCTGCTGTCGCTCGTGATCCCGCAGATCCTGCGCGGGCTCGTCGACGGGCCCCTCGGCGACGGCGACTCCGCCGCCGTGGTGCCCGCCGTGCTCCTGATCCTCGGCCTCGGGATCCTCGAGGCCGCCATGATCGCCCTCCGCCGCTGGTTCGTGCTGAAGCCCGGCACGCTCATGGAGGCGGACATGCGGAACTCGTTCTACCGGAAGCTGCAGCGGCTGCCGGTCGCGTTCCACGACCGGTGGCAGAGCGGCCAGCTGCTGTCACGCATGGTCAGCGACCTGAACCTCATCCGCCGCTGGATGGCGTTCGGCCTGGTGCTGTTCATCGTCAACATCCTCACGATCCTGGTGGGCATCGGCTTCCTGGTCTCGATCGACTGGCGCCTCGGGCTCGGCTTCCTCGTCTGCTCCATCCCGCTGTGGGTGTACGGGTACCTCTTCGAGCAGAAGTACTCCTCGGTGGCGCGGCTCAGCCAGGACCAGTCCGGCGACCTCGCCACCAGTGTCGAGCAGTCGGTGCACGGGATCCGCGTGCTGAAGGCCTTCGGGCGCGGCAAGCACATGCACGACGCGTTCGCCGAGCAGGCGGAGGAGCTGCGGGGCACGGAGATCAAGAAGGCGAAGGCGATCGCCGGCATCTGGCTGTGGCTGCTGCTGGTGCCCGACCTGACGTTCGCGCTCGCGCTGCTGGGCGGCGTGCTGCTCGCGTCCGCGGGTGAGATCTCGGTGGGCGACCTCGTGGCGTTCTTCGCGACCGCGGCGGTGCTGCGCTGGCCGATCGAGTCGGTGGGCTTCCTGCTCTCCATGACCTTCGACGCCCGCACGGCCATCGACCGCTACTTCGAGGTGATGGACGAGGACGACACGATCACGGACCCGGCGACGCCGACGCGCATCGCCGAGCCCCGCGGCCACCTGGTTTTCCGGGGAGCCCGCTTCCGGTACCAGGACGCCGTCGCCGGCCAGCCCGACCTCATCGACGGGGTCGAGCTGGACCTCCAGCCAGGGGAGACGATGGCGCTCGTCGGGGTGACGGGCTGCGGCAAGTCGACGTTGACAGCGCTGACGACCCGGCTCTACGACGTGACGGGCGGGAGCATCGAGCTGGACGGCGTGGACATCCGCGACCTGCGGCTCGAGGAACTGCGGAGCCGGATCGCCATGGCCTTCGAGGACGCCACGCTGTTCTCGTCGACCGTCCGCGACAACGTGCTGCTCGGCCGCCCCGACCTAGCCGACGGCGGACCCGAGGCGGAGCGCGTGCTGCAGGAGGCGCTCGACATCGCGCAGGCCGGGTTCGTGCACGACCTCCCCGACGGAGTCGACACGACCGTCGGCGAGGAGGGGCTCAGCCTCTCCGGCGGGCAGCGGCAGCGGCTCGCCCTGGCGCGCGCGGTCGCCGCGGCACCCGACGTCCTCGTCCTCGACGACCCGCTCTCGGCGCTCGACGTCGACACGGAGGCGCTCGTCGAGGCGGCGCTGCGCCGCGTGCTCGCCTCCACCACCGCGCTGATCGTGGCGCACCGCCCCTCGACCGTGATGCTGGCGGACCGGGTGGCGCTCATGCAGGACGGCCGCATCACCGCGGTCGGCCGGCACTCCGACCTGCTCGCCACCAGCGAGCACTACCGGTTCGTCATCTCGAGCCTGGACGTGGAAGGGAACACCGTGCGCGAGGAGGCCTCAGCATGAGCGTCACCGGAGTCACCGGCGAGGAGAGGGACGACTTCTCCCGCGCCGAGAGCAAGCAGATCCGCCGTCGCTCGACCAGGCTGCTCGTCAGCACCATCCAGCCGGTCAAGCGGACGCTGATCCTCACGGCCGCGACGATCCTCGTGGCCACGGCCGCGAACGTCGCGGGTCCTGCCCTCATCGGCATCGGCCTCGACCGCGCGCTGCCGTCGCTGCTGGACACGGGCGACCCCACGCTGCTCGCGCTCGTCATCGGGGCGTACGTCCTGGTCGCGGTCACGGGCGCCGTGCTGGTGGCGAAGTACCAGGTGATGTCGGCGCGCATCGCCCAGGAGATCCTCCTCGACCTCCGCAAGCGCATGTTCCTGCACACGCAGAAGCTGAGCCTGGAGTTCCACGAGACGTACACGTCGGGCCGGATCATCTCCCGCCAGACGAGCGATCTCGACTCGATCCGGGAGCTGCTGAACGGCGGCATCAACCAGCTCGTGCAGGGCGCGCTCTACATGGCGTTCACCGCGATCGCGCTGTTCTCGTTCGACTGGGTGTCTGGCCTCGTGCTGCTGGCGGCGCTCGTGCCGCTGTTCTTCCTGAGCCTCTGGTTCGCGGTGAAGTCGCAGGCGCTGTTCCGGCAGACGCGCGTGAAGTCGGCGCGGCTGATCGTGCACTTCGTGGAGACCATGACGGGCATCCGCGCGGTGAAGGCCTTCCGCAAGGAGAAGCGCAACGCGGAGGAGTTCTCCGAGCACGTCGAGGGGTACCGCGACACCAACATGCGCGTGATCCAGGTGTTCGGGATCTTCGACCCGGGACTCATCCTCATCGGCAACGTCACGGTCGCGGTGGTGCTGCTGGTCGGCGGCCTGCGGGTGGCGGACGGCCAGCTCGGCATCGGCGCGCTGCTCGCGGTCGTGCTCTACACGCGCCAGTTCTTCGGTCCGGCGCAGGACATGGCCATGTTCTACAACAGCTACCAGTCGGCGTCGGCTGCGCTCGAGAAGATCTCGGGCGTGCTCGAGGAGGAGCCGAGCGTGCCGGATCCCGTGAAGCCGGTCGACCTGTGGGAGTCCACCGGGCACGTGTCCTTCGAGGGCGTCGAGTTCGGCTACGGGAAGGGCAAGACGATCCTGCCGCGCTTCGACCTCGACATGCCGGCGGGGCAGACCATCGCGCTCGTCGGATCCACCGGCGCGGGCAAGACGACGCTCGCGAAGCTCATCTCCCGGTTCTACGACCCGTCGGGCGGGCGCGTGGCGCTCGACGGGATCGACCTCCGCGACCTGCACCCGAAGGACCTCCGCCGCGCCATCGTCATGGTGACGCAGGAGGCGTACCTCTTCTCCGGATCCGTGGCGGACAACATCGCGATCGGCAAGCCCGACGCGACCCGGCGCGAGATCCAGGAGGCGGCGGAGGCGGTGGGCGCGCACACGTTCATCGAGTCGCTGCCGGACGGCTACGACACCGACGTCAACAAGCGGGGCGGTCGCGTCTCGGCGGGCCAGCGCCAGCTGATCTCGTTCGCGCGGGCGTTCCTCGCGGACCCGGCGGTGCTGATCCTCGACGAGGCGACGAGCTCGCTCGACATCCCGAGCGAGCGGCTCGTGCAGCAGGGCCTCACGACGCTGCTCGCGGACCGGACGGCGATCATCATCGCCCACCGGCTCTCGACCGTCGCGATCGCGGACCGCGTGCTGGTGATGGAGCAGGGCCGCATCGTCGAGGACGGGACGCCGGAGTCGCTCATCCAGGGCACCGGCCGGTTCTCGCAGCTGCACGCGGCCTGGCGGGAGTCGCTGGTCTAGCGCGGACGCACGTACGCGGCCCGGGCGCCTCTCCGTAGGGAGGCGCCCGGGCCGCGTGCTGTACCTGCGCGCGGGCTCAGAGGTCGAGCGCGCGGGATCCCTTCGGCAGCCACGCGTGCACGGCGTCGCCGTCCGCCGCGGCCAGCCAGCCGTCGCCGCAGGTCATGGCGGCGGCGGGGGAGGGATCCGGCCACCAGGTGTCCTGCACGGACGGCGCGGGCGCGTCGGCGGGTGCGGCCTCGCAGCCCATCCGGTCCGCGGGCGTCGCGGAGCGGAACTCGAGGATCGCGCCCTCGCCGCGCAGCGAGGTCTTGATGCGCACGTCGGTCGCGTCCGCGGGGATCCACGTCGGGATCCGGCCGTCGGCGTCGGCCGCCGTGGCGTAGATGCGCGCGTCCGCCGGTGTGGTCATGCCGCCGACGGTGCTCGCGGCGCCGCAGCCGCCGAGGGCGAGCACGAGGAGGACGGCGAGCGGGGCGGCGGCGATGGCACGGACGGACCGGGGACGGGGCATGCTCCCAGTCCAGCGGAGCGTGGTCCGCGGCGCATCGGCCGCGAGGCCCCGGCCGTGGTCCCGGAGCATGACCCGCGCTCGGCCGCCAGGCGGATGGACGGATGGGCGGGTCGTCGTCCGTCAGCGGATCACGGGAACCAGCGGGCCGCCTCGAGGTCGACGCGGTAGCCGGCATCGGTGGGCGCATCGAGGAGCGGCGTGGCCTCGGCCTCGTAGCGGGGCCGGGCCTCGTCCGCGAGGCCGGTCGGCGGGTGCCCGCCCGCCCGGAGGACGCGCCACCAGGGGAGCCCGGCGCCGTGGTAGCGCAGCACCATGCCGACCGCCCGTGCGCCGCGGCGGCCGAACACGGCGGCGACGTCGCCGTAGGTCATGACGCGGCCCGAGGGGATCTCGGCCACGACCTCCAGCACCCGGTCGGTGAACTCGCCCGGGGTGTCGAAGACGGCCACGCGCTAGAGCGCCAGCGCGCCGATGGCCTCGCCGTACTGGGTCTCGCCGATGACCTCGAAGCCGACGTGGGTGAAGAACTCCTCGGGGCCGTCCTCGCCCGGCTCCCACACGACTGTGAGGCGGTCGAAGCCGCGCGAGCGGGCCTCCTCCGCGAGCGCGAGGACCGCGAACCGGCCGACGCCGTGGCCCTGCGCGTCGGCGTCGACGTTGATGCGCCAGATGCAGCTGCGGAAGATCTCCTCGCCGGCCTCGGGGTCGAAGTTGCCCATGATGAAGCCGACGACCTCGCCGTCCTCCATGACCACGCGCGGCCAGGCGGTGGTGGGGTTGACGTAGGCCTCGGCGATGGAGTGCGACACGGGGGCGACGTAGTTCTCCTGCCCCGGCTTGAGCGTCAGCGTGTTGGCCGCCACGATCGTGCGGGCGCTCAGCTCTTCGAGTGTCATGTCGCTCATGGGCACAGGGTATCGGGCGGGCCTCCGTCGGACCAGGTGCGCGGGGGCCGGCCGGGAGCGGGTCGCGGAGCTGGCGATCCGACCCCGACCCACCGATGTCTCGATGTCGAGAGACAGGGCCCGCCGGGTAGGCTGGCCCACGGATCCACCGGCGACGAGCCGGATCCGGCGCGCGCCGACGGAGACGCGCGCACGGAGGGCACCGACGAGCATGAGGAGGACTTCGTGGAGAAGATCAAGGTAGAGGGGACCGTCGTCGAGCTCGACGGCGACGAGATGACGCGCATCATCTGGCAGTCCATCAAGGACACGCTCATCCACCCGTACCTCGACATCGACCTCGAGTACTACGACCTGGGCATCGAGAAGCGCGACGAGACCGACGACCAGATCACGATCGACGCGGCGAACGCCATCAAGAAGCACGGCGTCGGCGTGAAGTGCGCCACGATCACGCCCGACGAGGCGCGCGTCGAGGAGTTCGGCCTGAAGAAGATGTGGCGCTCGCCGAACGGCACCATCCGCAACATCCTGGGCGGTACGATCTTCCGCGAGCCCATCATCATCAGCAACATCCCGCGCCTCGTGCCCGGGTGGAACAAGCCGATCATCGTCGGCCGCCACGCGTTCGGCGACCAGTACCGCGCCACCGACTTCCGCTTCGAGGGCGAGGGCACGCTCACGATGACCTTCACGCCCAAGGACGGCTCCGAGCCGCAGCAGTTCGAGGTGTTCCAGAGCCCCGGATCCGGCGTCGCGATGGGCATGTACAACCTCGACGACTCGATCCGCGACTTCGCGCGCGCGTCGCTCTCCTACGGCCTCGCCCGCAACTACCCCGTGTACCTCTCCACCAAGAACACGATCCTCAAGGCCTACGACGGCCGCTTCAAGGACCTGTTCCAGGAGGTCTTCGAGGCCGAGTACGCCGACCAGTTCGCGGCCGCCGGCCTCACCTACGAGCACCGCCTCATCGACGACATGGTCGCCGCCTCGCTCAAGTGGGAGGGCGGCTACGTCTGGGCCTGCAAGAACTACGACGGCGACGTGCAGTCGGACACCGTCGCGCAGGGCTTCGGCTCGCTCGGCCTCATGACCAGCGTGCTCACCACGCCCGACGGCAAGGTCGTCGAGGCGGAGGCCGCGCACGGCACGGTCACGCGCCACTACCGCCAGCACCAGCAGGGCAAGCCCACGTCGACGAACCCCATCGCGTCGATCTACGCCTGGACCCGGGGCCTCGCGCACCGCGCGAAGCTCGACGGCAACGACGCGCTGAAGACGTTCGCGGACACCCTCGAGGACGTCGTCATCACGACGGTCGAGAGCGGCAAGATGACGAAGGACCTCGCGCTCCTCGTCGGGCCCGACCAGCCCTACCAGACGACCGAGGAGTTCCTCGCGTCGCTCGCGGAGAACCTGCAGACGCGTCTGGCCTGATCCCCCGGGCGTCGGACGACGCCGCCGCACGCCGAGAGGCCCCGCCCCCGAATCGGGGGCGGGGCCTCTCGCGTCCCCGGACAGGGGTCGCGTGTGCAGAGGGCCGACGGGGGCCGGGGATTCGTCCCTACGGTTCTCCCCATCGCGTCGTCCGACGCGCTTCCGGGGATCCGGTCCGTGCCTCCTCGCTCCTGGCCGCGGGGTCGGTCCGTCCCGGACCCGTGCGCCCGGCTGCGGCCGGCGACAGGAGGGAACCCCCATGTCCACACGCACACAGACCCCACCGAGTCGGTGGGGCCGCCCGCCCGGCCCGGCGCGCGCGTTCGCCGCGTCCCTGCTGGCCGTCGCGCTCGTGGCGGCAGGAGGATCCATCGCCTCCGCCGCCGACGCGCCCACCGCGTCGGTGCCGCTGGACGCGACGGACGGTCACTACATCGTCACGTTGCGCGACCAGCCGGCCGCCTCCTACGACGGCACGCTCGACGGGCTCGCGCGCACGAAGGCGGATCCGGGTTCCCGCCTCGACGCCGAGTCCGACCAGGTGCAGGAGTACACGGCGCACCTCGGGGACCTGCATCGCCGGACGGCCGACGCGGTCGGCGCCACCATCACCGACGACTACTCCGTCACCACGGACGGGTTCTCGGCCGAGCTCTCGGCCGATCAGGTGCGGAGGCTCGCGACCGACCCCGACGTGCTCAGCGTCGAGAAGGACGTCGAGCTGCACCCGGACTCCACCCCGTCCATCCGCGCGCTCGGCCTCGACGGCGCCGGCGGGGTGTGGGCGAAGACGGGCGGTCAGGACCACGCGGGCGCGGGCACGGTGATCGCCGACATCGACAGCGGCATCACGCCCGACAGCCCGTCGTTCGCCGGCTCGCCGCTCGGCACGAAGGCCGGCGCCGACCCCTATCGCTCCGGGTCCGGCATCGTCTTCCGCAAGGCGGACGGCACCGTCTTCCACGGCGTCTGCCAGACGGGCGACGGGTTCACCGCGTCCGACTGCTCCACCAAGATCGTGGGGGCGCGGTACTTCGTGGCCGGGCGTGACGCGGCAGCCGACGAGCCGATCGGCCCGCAGGAGAAGCGCTCCCCGCTCGACGTCAACGACCACGGGACGCACACCGCGAGCACGGCCGCGGGCGACGCGGGTGTGTCGGCGACGGTCGCCGGACGCGTGCTGGACACCATCTCGGGCGTCGCGCCGGCCGCGAAGGTCGCCGCGTACAAGGTCTGCTGGAGCGGGCCCGACCCCAAGGTCGAGAGCGACGACGGCTGCGAGGGCTCCGACATCGTGGCCGCCATCGAGCAGGCCACCAAGGACGGCGTCGACGTCATCAACATGTCGCTCGGCGGATCGCAGGACGACCAGGCCACCAAGCGCGCCCTCCTGGGGGCAGCATCCGCCGGGATCTTCGTCGCCGCCTCCGCGGGCAACGAGGGCCCCGGCGCGAGCACGCTCTCGAACGCCGAGCCGTGGGTCACCACGGTCGCGGCCAGCAGCGTGCCCGACAACTACTCCGCGACCGCGACCCTCGGCGACGGCCGGAAGGTGTCGGGCGCATCCATCTCGGTCGTCTCCAAGGTCGCCGGCAGCCTCGTGCTCGCCTCGGCATCCGGGGTCTCGGGCGCGAGCTCGCCGGACCTCTGCGGGGCGGGCACGCTGGATCCCGCGAAGGTGAAGGGGAGGATCGTCGTCTGCGAACGCGGCGTCGTGAACCGCGTGGACAAGAGCGCCGAGGTGCTCCGGGCGGGCGGCGTCGGCATGCTCCTGGTCAACCCGACCACCAACTCGACCGACCTCGACACCCACTCCGTGCCGACCATCCACTTCGACGCGGACGTCTACCAGGAGATCGTGGACTACGCCGGGAAGACCGGTGCGACGGCCACGCTCACGTCGGGCAACAGCTCGGGCGTGCACCCCGCAGCTCCGCAGGTAGCGGGCTTCAGCTCGCGCGGCCCGAAGCAGGACGAGGGTGGCGACATCCTCAAGCCGGACATCGCGGCTCCGGGCGTGGGCATCGTCGCGTCCATCGCCGACGAGGACGGGAAGCCGGCGTTCGGCGTGGAGTCGGGCACGAGCATGTCGGCACCGCACATCGCCGGGCTCGCGCTCCTCTACCTCGGCGTGCACCCGAAGGCGTCCCCCGCCGAGATCAAGTCGGCGATGATGACGACCGCCTCCGACACGGTCGACGCGAAGGGCGCCACGGTCACGGATCCGTTCGCCCAGGGGGCGGGCGAGGTGGTGCCGAGCCGCTTCCTCGATCCCGGCCTCCTCTACCTCAGCGGGGAGGAGGACTGGCGGGGCTACGCCGCGGCGACCGGGCTCGACCTGCCCCACCCGAGCCAGCCCGTGGCCGCGTCTCAGCTCAACCTGCCGAGCATCGCCGTCGCCCGGCTGCTGGGCAGCGAGACCGTGACGCGGACCGTCACGTCGACGAAGGCCGGCACGTGGAAGGCGTCCGTCCAGGGCGTCCCCGGGGTCGACGTGCAGGTCGCGCCGTCCACCCTCTCCTTCACCGGGCCCGGCCAGACGAAGTCCTTCCAGGTGCGCCTCACGACCCGTGCGGGCGCGAAGACGGGGAGCTGGACCACCGGATCGCTCACCTGGTCGAGCCCCGGCGGGACCGTCCGCGGGCCCATCGCGGTGACGCCGGAGTCGGTGCAGGCCCCGGCGACGGCGTCCGGATCAGGTGTCAGCGGCGCGACCGACGTGACCGTCACGGGCGGGATCGACGGGACGGTCGCGCTCAACGCGGCAGGTCTCGCGAAGGGCGAGCACGTGAGCGATCCCGACGATGCGGGCGCGGCCCACAGCGGCGAGGCACCCGCGGGCTACGAGGTCGACTACCCGCTCACCCTCGCGAACGCGACGAAGGCCCTCGTGGTCGACATCGCGCCGGCCGACGGGAAGTCGGACATGGGCGTCGCGCTCCTGAAGAAGGCGAAGACCGGGCCGCCCACGGTCGTGGCCGACCAGGAGACCGCGTCCCTCGGCGAGCGGCTCGTCGCGTCGGACCTCGCGGCGGGCGACTACACGGTCGCCGCAGTGGTGAACCAGGCGGCGGGATCCGCGAAGACCACGGCCTTCGACCTCACCGAGTACCAGGTCGGGAGCGGGGCGGGCGAGGGATCGTTCCAGGTGACGCCGGCGGCCCTCCGCACCGCGCAGGGCAGGTCCGCGACGTACTCCGCGTCCTGGTCGGGCCTCGCGGCGGGGTCGTCCTACGTCGGGGTCCTCTCCTACGGGGGATCCGACGCCACGACGCTGCTGAGCGTGTCGACCCCCGCGGCGTCCCCGCCGCCGGCCGCGACCGCTCCGACGGCCTCCGCGGCACCGACCATCAGCGGCGTCCCCGATGTCGGGCAGACGCTGACGGCGACGACGGGCACGTGGACGCCGCAGGGTGTCACGCTCGCCACGCAGTGGCTGTCGAACGGCGCGCCGATGTCCGGGGCGACGGGATCCGCGTTCCGCGTGACCTCCGCTGTCGCGGGCACGGCGCTCGCCGTCCAGGTGACGGCCACCGCGTCCGACGGGCAGACGGGCGTCGCCACGAGCCCGACCGTCACCGCACGTGACGCGGGGACGGTGCACCTGCAGGCGACGCAACCGCGAGGTGCGGCGAGCGGCAGCGTGCACGTGCAGGTGTCGGTGACCTCGGCAGCGAAGCAGGCCGCCACCGGGGTGGTGCGCGTGACCGTGGACGGCGCGGAGCACGACGTGCCCCTCGACGGCTCCGGGAACGGGTGCGCGGATCTCACCGGAATCGCGCCCGGGACCCGCACGGTGCAGGCCTCCTACGCGGGCGACCACCTCGTCGGCGGGGGCACGAGCCGCGCGCAGAGGATCCGCGTGCGCTGATCGTCGCGAGCGACCAGCCGAGGGCGGGTGCCGGTCGGCACCCGCCCTCCGTCGTGCGCGCGATGCGGTGCCCTGCACACGAGAGGCGCCCGCGGATCCGGAAAGACTAGCCGGAGGGCAGGGGATGGCGCTCCCAGGCGGGCAGCCGGCGATCCGGGTCGGATGGCCGTCAGCGCGGGGATCGCGCGCAGGCCGGAACTGTTACACGGCGGTAACAACTGGCCGTTCTCAGGGCGAATCCCCGGGGTATGTTGAGGATTCGCGCGTGTCGCAAGGGGTGCGCGCGGACCACTCATCCCCTCTCGAAGGACGTGTTCGTGATCCCACGCTCCCCCCGGCTCCCTACGGAGTCCGCCTCATCCCTGCGCAGGGCGACGGCCTCCGTCGCCGCCACCGCCCTCGTCGCGGCGGGCCTCGTCGCCTTCGGAGCGGGAGGCGCCATGGCCGCCCCCGTGCCGACCGTGGCGACCCCGGCATCCGCGCTCGAGGACGGCCGCTACATCGTGACCCTCGCCGACGACGCCGCGGCGACCTACCGGGGCGGGGTCGACGGGCTGCCCGCGACCCAGGCCCGCTCGGGCGCCCAGCTCGACGCGCAGGCCGGTCCGGTCGTCGCGTACACCGACTACCTCGAGGACCGGCAGGAGGATGTGGCCGCCAGCGTCGGCGCCGACATCGACTACTCCTACAGCCTCACGGTCAACGGCTTCTCCGCCGACCTCACGGCCGAGCAGGCGTCGAAGCTCTCCGGCGACCGGGACGTCGCCTCCGTCGAGCCCGATCGGATCTACCACCCCACATCCACCCCGGCCGCCGACTTCCTCGGCCTCACGGGTGCGGACGGCGTCTGGGCGAAGACGGGCGGCCAGGAGCAGGCGGGAGAGGGCGCCGTCATCGGCGTCATCGACACCGGCATCGCCCCCGAGAACCCCGCGTTCGCGGGCGAGCCGCTCGGCACGACCGCGGGCGCCGAGCCGTACCGCGACGGATCCGCCATCACCTACGCCAAGGGCGACGGCACCACCTTCACGGGCGCATGCCAGACCGGCGAGCAGTTCACGGCGGCCGACTGCTCCACGAAGATCGTGGGCGCGCGCTACTACGTGACGGGCTTCGGGCAGAAGAACATCGGCACGGCCTCGACGGGCGAGTACGTCTCCCCGCGCGACGGCGACGGGCACGGATCGCACACCGCGTCCACCGCCGCCGGGAACGCGGATGTGACGGCGACCATCGACGGCAACGACCTCGGGGAGATCTCGGGCGTCGCGCCCGCCTCCAAGATCGCGGCCTACAAGGTCTGCTGGTCCGGCCCCGACCCGGCCGTGCAGACGGACGACGGCTGCGCGGGGGCCGACCTGGTCGCCGCCATCGAGCAGGCCACGAAGGACGGCGTCGACGTCATCAACTACTCCATTGGCGGCGGCTCGGCGCAGACCACGTTCTCCGCCACCGACCGGGCGTTCCTCGGCGCGGCCAGCGCGGGCATCTTCGTCGCCGCCTCCGCGGGCAACTCCGGTCCCGACTCGTCCACGCTCGACAACGCGTCGCCGTGGATCACCACGGTCGCCGCGAGCACGGTCGCGGGCAACTTCGAGGCCACGGCCCAGCTCGGCGACGGCCAGGCATTCGCGGGCTCGTCCATCACCGTCACGGAGCCGGTCTCCGGGCCCTTCGTGACGGCGGCCTCGGTGCAGGCCGCGGGCGCCGAGACTCCCGCGCTCTGCGGACCCGGCGTGCTGGATCCCGCGAAGACCGCAGGGAAGATCGTCCTGTGCGAGCGCGGCACGTTCGACCGCGTGGCCAAGTCGGCCGAGGTCGAGCGCGCGGGCGGCATCGGCATGGTGCTCGTCAACCCGACCCCCAACTCGGTCGACGCCGACACGCACTCCGTGCCGACGGTCCACCTCGACGCGGACGTCTACGCGGCGGTCTCCGCCTACGCGGCGACGCCCGGCGCGACCGTGACGCTGGTGCCCGACAACACGACGGGCGTCTCCGCCCCGACGCCCCAGGTCGCGGGCTTCAGCTCGCGCGGCCCGGTGCTCGCGGACGGCAGCGACATCCTCAAGCCCGACGTGACGGCGCCCGGCGTCTCGATCATCGCGGCGACGAACAACGCCGAGGGCGGGGAGCCGACCTTCGCGCTCCTCTCCGGCACGTCGATGGCGGCCCCGCACGTGGCCGGCCTCGCGCTGCTGTACTTCGGCGAGCACCCGAAGGCGACGCCCGCCGAGATCAAGTCGGCCATGATGACGACCGCCTACGACACGGTGGGCGAGGACGGCGCGAAGGTGACGGACCCGTTCGCCCAGGGCGCCGGGCACGTGGACGCGCGTCGGTACCTCGACCCGGGACTGCTGTACCTCAACGACCGCGCCGACTGGCTGTCGTACCTCGCGGCCACCGGCTACGCCACGGGCATCGACCCGGTCGACCCGTCGGAGCTCAACCTGGCGAGCATCGCGATCGGCGCCCTCACCGGCTCCGAGACCGTGACGCGCGAGGTCACCTCCACGCGCGCCGGCACCTACACGGCGAGCGTCCAGGGCCTCGACGGGGTCACGACGGACGTCACGCCGTCGACCCTCGAGTTCACCGAGGCGGGGCAGACGAAGTCGTTCGAGGTGTCGTTCACGCGCACCACGGCCGACGTCGACGCGTACGCCACCGGATCCCTCACCTGGACGGACGGCGACACCACGGTGCGCAGCCCGATCGCGGTGAACCCGGTCTCCATCGCCGCGCCGGACGAGGTGCAGGGGAAGGGGATCACGGGATCCGTCGACGTGACCGTCACGCCCGGCACCACCGGGCCGATGGCGCTCACCGCGGAGGGCCTCACCGCCGGCCGCGTGTACGCGAACCCGGACGACGCGTCCTCGCCCATCTCGGGCACGGGGCCGGCCAAGGCGGAGCTGCAGTACGCGACCACCGTCCCGGCTGGCCAGCTCGCGACGCGGATCGACCTCGACTCGGCCGACGACGAGGCGGACCTCGACCTCTCGGTGTTCCGCCTCGAGGGCGGGAAGCCGGTCGAGCAGTTCGACTCGGCGACCGAGTCGGCTGACGAGTCCGTGACCATCGAGACGCCGGAGGCGGGCGACTACGTCGCGGTCGTCGCCGTCTTCTCGATCCCCGAGGGCCGGACCACGCAGGACTTCACCCTCACGCAGTTCGACCTGTCCGAGTCGACGGACGACGGCGCCTTCACGGTGTCCCCGAACCCGCTCGACGCGGTGCAGAGCCAGCCGGTCACCTACACGGCCTCGTGGAGCGGGCTCGCCCCCGAGACCGCGTACCTCGGCCGGGTCGCCTATGCCGGATCCGAGGCGCTGACCTACGTGCGCGTCGAGTCGGGCGCGATCCCGGCTCCCGAGGCGACCGAGCCGCCCGTGGTCACGGGCACGCCCACCGTCGGCCAGACGCTCACCGCGTCGCCCGGCACGTGGGACGCGGAGGGGCTGACGTACTCGTACCAGTGGTACGCGGACGGGAAGCCGCTCGCCGGCCAGACGCGCGCGACCTACCGGGTGTCGCCGTCGGTCGCGGGCAAGGAGATCACGGTCGTCGTGACCGCGAAGCCGGCCACGGGCCCCTCGGGGACCGCGACCAGCGAGCCCGTCGTGATCAAGGTCGCGAGCACCGTGACGGTGGGCGTCAAGCCGCCCGTGCTCACGAGCGCGCAGAAGGCCGTCGTCACGGTCAAGGTCGACAGTTCGCTGAAGGCGGCGCCCACGGGCACCGTCACCGTGGAGGTCGGCTCGGACGCCTTCGAGGTCACCCTCGACGCATCCGGCACCGGCCGCGTGGAGCTGCCGGCGTACGCGAAGGGCCGGTACACGGTGACCGCGACGTACGCGGGCGACGACGCGAACGCGGCGAAGACCAGCGCGCCGAAGTACCTCTACGTGAGCCGCTGACCCGGCTGACGGAGGACCACCGTTCGAGGGGCGGGTGCCGACAGGCGCCCGCCCCTCCGGCGTCCCGGCGGCAGCGGGTGCCGGGTGCCCGCGGATCCATTGCGCGGGGAAATGCGCGGGACTACCATGCGCCATGGCTGTCATCGAGGCCGAGGGGCTGGTCAAGACCTATCACCCGCGCGGGGCGCCGCCCGTGCACGCCCTCGCCGGTCTCGACCTCGACGTGCCGGAGGGCACGGTCCTCGGGCTGCTCGGCCCGAACGGGGCGGGCAAGACCACGGCCGTGAAGGTCCTCACGACGCTCGTGCGGCCGGATGCCGGTCGCGCGACCGTCGACGGGATCGACGTGCTCACCCGCGGCGCCGACGTGCGCGCGATGATCGGCGTCTCGGGCCAGTACGCCGCCGTCGACGAGAACCTCACGGCGTTCGAGAACCTCGACATGGTCGGGCGCCTGTACCACCTGGGCCGTCGCGCGTCGCGCGCGCGAGCCGACGAGCTCATCCGCACGTTCGACCTCACCGACGCGAGGGACCGCCCGGTCAAGGGGTTCTCGGGCGGGATGCGGCGCCGCATCGACGTCGCCGGCGCCCTGGTCGCGCGCCCCCGCGTGCTCTTCCTCGACGAGCCCACGACGGGCCTGGATCCGCGCAGCCGCCTCGGCCTCTGGGACGTGATCACCCAGCTCGTCACGGAGGGGACGACCGTGCTGCTCACCACGCAGTACCTCGAGGAGGCGGACCGGCTGGCCGACGACATCGCCGTGATCGACGACGGGACCGTCATCGCGCGCGGCACGGCCGACGAGCTGAAGAGCTCCATCGGCGGGCACCGGGTGGAGGTCGCGCTCGTCCAGGACGCGGACGGACCCGCGGCGCGGGGGATCCTCGCGCGCGTCGGCACCACGGCGCCCGCCGCCTCCTCCGACGGCCGGACGCTCTCCGTGCAGGTCGACGACGGGCCGCGGGCGCTCGCCGCGGTGGTGGGTGAGCTGACGGCGGCGGGGATCCGGCTGCACGACGCGGGCATGCGCCGGCCCACCCTGGACGACGTGTTCCTGCGCCTCACGGGGCACGGCGCGGAGGGCGATGAAGCGGACACCACGGCCGACGCCGGCGCCGCCCGGGCGTCGGATCCGGCCGGGCGCCGCGCCGCAGGGCGAGCGCAGGGGACGGACGCGCCGTGACCGCCGTCGAGCAGCGCGCGACGGTCGCGACCTGGCTGAACGACGGCTGGATCGCCACCCGCCGGAACCTCATCAAGATCAAGCGGCTGCCGGACATCCTGGTCTTCACGCTGATCCAGCCGATCATGTTCGTGCTGCTGTTCAGCTTCGTCTACGCGGGCGCCATCGACATCCCCGGCAGCGACTACAAGGAGTTCATCATGGCGGGCATCTTCGCCCAGACCGTGGTCTTCGGCTCCACCTACTCGGGCTCGGCGATGGCGAACGACCTCGAGGACGGGATCATCGACCGGTTCCGCACGCTGCCGATGAGCCCGTCCGCGGTGCTCGTGGGGCGGACCAGCGGCGACCTCCTCATCAACGTCTTCTCGATGGTCGTGATGCTCGCGACCGGCTTCGTCGTCGGTTGGCGCGTGCGGTCGAGCCTCCTCGAGGCGCTCGCGGGCGTCGCGCTGCTGCTGCTGTTCGCGTACGCGCTCTCGTGGGTGATGGCGTTCCTCGGGATGAGCGTGCGGAGCCCGGAGGTGATCAACAACGCGTCGTTCCTCGTGCTGTTCCCGCTCACGTTCATCAGCAACGCGTTCGTGCCGAGCGACACGCTGCCGACGCCGCTGCGCCTGTTCGCGGAGTACAACCCGGTCTCCTCCGTGGTGCTGGCCGCGCGGCAGCTGTTCGGCAACGTGCCGCCTGGCACCCCGGTGCCGGACGCGTGGACGCTGCAGAACCCCATCCCGACCACCCTGATCTGGGCCGTCGTGCTCCTCGTCGTCGCCGTGCCGCTGGCCGTGCGGAAGTACCGGACCATCAGCAGTCGCTGACCCGTCGCCCGGCCATCCGGCGCGCGCGTCAGCGGAAGATGATCGTGCGCGCCCCGTCGAGCAGCACGCGGTGCTCCGCGAACCAGCGGACGGCCTGCGTGAGCGTGCGCGACTCCTCGTCCTGGCCGATGGCCATGAGCTCGCGGGCGCTGCGCGAGTGGTCCACACGCACCACGTTCTGCTCCACGATGGGGCCCTCGTCGAGGTCGCTCGTGACGAAGTGGGCGGTCGCGCCGATGAGCTTCACGCCGCGCGCGTGCGCCTGCTTGTAGGGGTTCGCGCCCTTGAAGCCGGGCAGGAAGGAGTGGTGGATGTTGATGATCCGGCCGTTGAGCCGGGCGCAGAGCCCGGGGGAGAGGATCTGCATGTAGCGCGCGAGCACGACCAGCTCGATGTCGTGCTCCTCGACCGCGCGGATCACCCGCGCCTCGAACGCCGCCTTGGACGCGTCGTCGGTGACGGGCACGTGCTCGAACGGCACGTCGTAGAAGCCCGCGAGGTCGGCGAGCGTGCCGTGGTTGCTCAGCACGAGCGGGATCTCGACGGGCAGCTGCCCCGCGCGCTGCCGGAACAGCAGGTCGTTCACGCAGTGCTCGGCGGTGGATCCCAGCACGAGCGTGCGCAGCGGCCGGCCCACCTCGTCGAGGTGCCAGGTCGCGTCGTACCGCTCGACCACGGCGGAGAGGGCGTCGGCCAGCCGGTCGTCGTCTGCCGCGGTCTGGACCTGCAGGCGCATGAAGAAGCGGCCGGTGTCGGCGCTCGAGAACTGCTGCGACTCGGTGATGTCGCCGCCCGCCTCGACGATGGCGCCCGCGATGGCGTGGACGATGCCCGGGCGGTCGTCGCAGGAGAAGCTGAGGACGCGGTGCGGCGGGCGCGCGAGGGTGGCCTGGTCGGTCATCCGTCTAGGCTATTGCCTGGCTGCGCGGGTCCCGCCGGCCCCGGGAGCACTCCCGCCGTCGCGTCCCTCAGGTCAACATGACGAACACCTCCCCCATCTTCCTTCCCGACCTCGAGCGAGCCGAGCGCTCCGGTCGCCGCCGACCCCGCGCCGGCGTCGACCCGTCGTTCCGCTTCCCCTGGGTCGGGATCCTCACGCTCGCCGCGTGCGTCTTCCTCAGCGTCACGAGCGAGATGCTGCCCACCGGCCTCCTCAGCGAGATGAGCGGCGACCTGGGTGTGGAGGAGTCGCGCGTCGGCCTCCTCGTCTCGGTCTTCGCCGTCGCGGTCGTCGTCTCGAGCGCGCCGCTCGCGGCCCTCACCCGCCGGGTCCCGCGGCACGCGCTGCTGCTCGCGGTGCTGGCCGTGTTCGCGACGAGCAACCTCCTCACGGCCATCGCGCCGACCTTCGAGCTCGTCACCGCGACGCGCGTGCTCGGCGGCCTCGCGCACGGCCTGTTCTGGGCGGTCGTCGGCGCGTACTCGGCGCACCTCGTGCCGCCCGCGCTCATCGGCCGCGCGGTCGCGCTCACGGTCGGCGGCGGCAGCCTCGCCTTCGTGATGGGCGTGCCGCTCGGCACCGCGGCCGGGCAGGCGTTCGGCTGGCGGGCGGCGTTCGCGGGGATCGGCGTGCTCACGCTCCTCGGGATCCTGCTCGTCTGGCGCTTCCTGCCGGCGGTCGGGCGGCCCGAGCGGGAGGCGCCCGCCGACGCGCCCGCGGGCGGCCGCGTCGGGATCCGGCAGCGCATGGCCGGGCAGGGCGTCGGCGGCGTGCTCTTCGTGTGCCTCACGGCGATGGTCATCATGATCGGCCAGTACGGCCTCTACACGTACGTCGACCCGTTCGTCACGCGCGTCATGGGGATCCCCGAGCAGCAGCTGAGCGCCATGCTCTTCGGCTACGGCATCGCGGGCGCCGTCGGGCTCCTCCTCGCGGGCACCGTGTTCTCGAGCCGGCCGCAGCTCGGCGTGCTGACCGGGCTCGCGGCGGCGGCGCTCGGGGTCAGCTCGCTCGCGCTCGTCCCCGGGCTCTGGGCTGTGGCGATCCCCGGCTTCCTCCTCTGGGGCCTGGCGTTCGGCGCGATCCCGACCCTGCTCCAGACGCGCATGCTGCACGCCGCGCACCCGTCCTTCCGCGACACGGCCAGCTCCTTCTACACGACCGCGTTCAACGTCGGGATCGGCGGCGGCGCGCTCGTGGGCGGGGCGCTGCTCGACGGCTTCGGGATCGCGTCGCTCGCCGGGGCGTTCCTCGCGGTGATGGCGGTGTCGGTCGTGCTCGTCGTGGGATCCGCGGGTCGGGCCGCCCGCGCCCGTGCCGCCTCCGCGCGCACGGCCGCCTGAGGCCTCACGACTGCCGCCCGGCGCCCGCCTCCCCAACGGGACCCGGCTCCGTCCTGCCTGCGCGAGGATGGATCCGTGACCACGACCCCCGCGCCCCTCGGCCTCCTCCTCGACGTCGACGGCCCCATCGCCAGCCCGATCACCCGCACGCTCGCCATCCCGAGCATCGCCGCCGACCTCGTGGAGCTCGCGGCCGCGGGCGTGCCGATCGTCTTCAACACGGGGCGCTCGGACGCGTTCATCCGCGAGCAGGTCGTCGGCCCGCTGCTGGCCGCCGGCCTGCCGGAGGGCGCGCGCGTGCACGCGGTGTGCGAGAAGGGCGCGTCGTGGTTCTCCATCACGCCGGCCGGCGCGGGCGAGGTGCACGTGGACCGGGCGCTCGCGCTGCCCGAGGCGTTCATGCGCGACATGGAGGCGCTCGTCGCGGAGCGCTTCGCCGACTGGATGTTCTTCGACCACACCAAGCACGCCATGGTCTCGCTCGAGCAGCACACGGACGTCTCCTCCGCCGACTACCTCGCGGTGCAGCCCGACCTCGACGCGCGCGCGGTCGAGATGCTGCGGGCGCACGGTCTCGGCTCGGTGCTCGAGGGCGTCGAGACGCCCGACGCGCGCGGCGAGGTGCAGGTGCGGGTGGATCCGACGATCATCTCGACCGACATCGAGTCGGTGCGCCTCGGCAAGGACCTCGGCGCCGCGCGCGCCCTGGAGCTGCTGGCCGACAGCGGCCCGCTGCCGCTGCGCTGGCGCACGGTCGGCGACTCGCGCACCGACTACGCGATGGCCCGCTGGCTGCACGAGAACGGGCACGAGGTGGCGCACGTCGACGTGCGGCCGGCCGACGGGATCCCCGCGACGCCGTACCCGGTGCTCACGGCCGGCGACCTGATCCACGACGAGGCGGGCGCCGCGCTCCTCGCGCAGTGGGTGCGCGTCGTGCGCGGCGAGGCGGAGGACGACTCCGCGTTCCTCGCGCCGGGCCGCTCCGCCAGCTGATCCCCGCGGCACGCCCGGCACCCGGCGCTCCCGCCGCCCGCCGCGCGACCCGGGGGCCCGTCCGCATCCGGACGGGCCCTTCCGTGTGCGCGCGAACGGATGTTAGCCTCGGCTAACACTTCGACGGAGAGGCCGCCATGACCCGCACCGCCCCCGAGCGCCGCCGCACGCGTCGGCCCGTCACGGGTCCGCGGCTCGTCCTGCTCCTCGGGCCGGCGTTCGTCGCCGCCATCGCCTACGTGGATCCCGGCAACGTCGCCGCCAACCTCACCGCGGGCGCGCGCTACGGCTACCTGCTGGTGTGGGTGCTCGTGGCCGCGAACCTCATCGCCGTGCTCGTGCAGTACCAGTCGGCGAAGCTCGGGCTCGTCACGGGCCGCAGCCTCCCGGAGCTGCTCGGCCAGCGCCTGCCGACCGGGCGTCGCCGCGCGTTCTGGGTGCAGGCCGAGCTCATCGCCGCGGCCACCGACCTGGCGGAGGTCATCGGCGGGGCGATCGCGCTGCACCTGCTGTTCGGGATCCCGCTCGTCGCGGGCGGCGTGATCGTCGGCATCGTCTCCATCGGTCTCCTCGCGGTGCAGTCGCGGCACGGGCAGCGGCCCTTCGAGCTCGTGATCGGCGCGCTCCTCCTCGTGATCACCGTCGGCTTCCTCACGGGCCTCGTCGTGAGCCCGCTCTCCGCATCCGGCATCGCGGGCGGTCTGGTCCCGCGCTTCGACGGCCCGGACAGCGTGCTGCTCGCCGCGAGCATGCTCGGCGCCACCGTGATGCCGCACGCCGTCTACCTGCACTCCTCGCTCAGCCGCGACCGGCACGGCGCGCAGAAGGACCCCGGCGTGCTGAAGCGCCTGCTCACCGCGACGCGCTGGGACGTGATCACGGCGCTCGCCGTGGCCGGCGCCGTCAACATCTCGATGCTCCTCATCGCGGCGGCGAGCCTCGGCGGCGTCCCCGGCACCGACTCGATCGAGGGCGCGCACGCGGCCATCACGGCGTCGCTCGGACCGGTGGTCGGGATGGTGTTCGCGGTCGGGCTGCTCGCCTCGGGCCTCGCGTCGACCTCGGTGGGCGCCTACGCGGGCGCGGCGATCATGGGCGGCCTGCTGCACGTGCGGGTGCCGCTGCTCGCCCGGCGCGTGGTGACGTTGATCCCCGCGCTCGCGATCCTCGCCATCGGCGTCGACCCGACCGCCGCGCTCGTGATCAGCCAGGTGGTGCTCAGCCTCGGGATCCCGTTCGCGCTCGTGCCGCTCATCCGCCTGACGGGCGACCGCCGCGTCATGGGCGCGCACGTCGACCGGCCGCTCACGCGCATCGCGGCGTGGGTCGCGGTGTCGCTCGTGGTGGTGCTGAACGTCGCGCTCGTGGTGCTGACCCTCACGGGCTGACGCACGCGGTCGGCCGGGCGTCAGCCGGCGTCGGAGACCCAGACCGCGGACGCGGCGGCTGCCGTGAGCGGGCGGCGGCCGGATCCGTCGACCGTCACGACGACCGCGGCCGGGTCGTCCGCCGCGGCGGCGCCTGCGCGCACGAGCGTGGCGTCGAGCCCGATGCCGTGGTCGGCGAGCTCCCGCAGCAGGCGCGGATCCTCGTCGGAGATCCGGCGCACGCGCATCGGCCGGTCGGCGACGGCGTCCGCGAGCCGCGTCGCGTCGGGCAGGTGCGGCTCGCCGTCGGCCGAGGGGATGGGGTCGCCGTGCGGATCCCGCGACGGGTGCCCGAGGTGCCGGTCGATGCGCGCCACGAAGTCGTCGGAGACCGCGTGCTCGAGCACCTCGGCCTCGTCGTGCACCTCGTCCCAGCCGTAGCCGAGCACCTCCACGAGGAACGTCTCGAGCAGCCGGTGCCGGCGCACCATCTGGATCGCGTGGCGGCGGCCGTCGTCGGTGAGCTCGATGCTGCCGTACGGCCGGTGCTCCACGAGGCCCTGGGCGGTGAGGCGGCGGATCCCATCGGACGCGGTGGCGGGCCGGATCCCGAGCCGCTCGGCCAGGCGCGAGACGGTCATCGGCTGGTCGGTCCACTCGGTGGCGGACCAGATGAGCTTGAGGTAGTCCTGCGCGGCGCTGGAGAGCTCGTCGACGGACATGCCGCCATGGTACCGAGCGGCCCTGCCCGCCCCGCGGTCACGCTGCGCGCCCGGGCGGTGCAAGCTGGACGGGACCGCGGGCAGGGACGCCCGCGGCGGATCCGATGGAGGAACCACATGCAGTACCGCACACTCGGCAACAGCGGCGCGGTCGTCTCGACCTACGCGCTCGGCACCATGACCTTCGGCGCGGAGGCGGACGAGGAGACCTCGGGGCGGATCCTCGAGGCGTACGTCGAAGGCGGCGGCACGTTCATCGACACCGCGGACGTCTACACGTCGGGCGTCTCGGAGGAGATCGTCGGCCGCTGGCTGAAGGCGCATCCCGCCGAGGCCGACCAGCTCGTGATCGCCACGAAGGGCCGCTTCCCGATGGGGGAGGGCAACAACGACGTCGGCACCTCGCGCCGGCACATGACCCGCGCGCTCGACGACTCGCTGCGCCGCCTCGGCGTCGACACGATCGACCTCTACCAGATGCACGCGTGGGACGCCGTGACCCCGCTCGAGGAGACCCTGCGCTTCCTCGACGACGCCGTGCGCGCCGGGAAGATCTCCTACTACGGCTTCTCGAACTACCTCGGCTGGCAGCTCACGAAGGCCGTGCACGTCGCGAAGGCGCTCGGGTACACGCCGCCCGTGACGCTGCAGCCGCAGTACTCGCTGCTCGTGCGCGAGATCGAGTCGGAGATCGTGCCGGCGTCGCTCGACGCGTCCATCGGCCTGCTGCCGTGGTCGCCGCTCGCGGGCGGGTGGCTCACCGGCAAGTACCGCCGCGACGAGACGCCCACCGGCGCCACGCGGCTCGGCGAGGACCCGGAGCGCGGCATGGAGGCGTTCACGCCGCGGAACGGCCAGGAGCGCACGTGGGCGATCCTCGACGAGGTGCGCCGGGTCGCCGACGCGCACGGATCCAGCTCGGCGCGCGTCTCGCTCGCCTGGCTGGAGGCGCAGCCGGCCGTGACCAGCGTGATCCTCGGCGCCCGCACCGTGGAGCAGCTCGAGGACAACATGGCCTCGGCCGACCTCGACCTGACCGCCGACGAGATCGCCTCGCTCAGCGCGGTGAGCGCGCCCGTCGTGTCCGAGTACCCGTACGGCCCGGCCGGCGTGCAGCAGCGCCACCGCGCGATCGACGTGCGCGGCTGAGCCCGCCGCCGGTCGTCCCCTCGTCCGCTCCGGCGACGCGGGGGCGGCCGGCACCCGTCGCCCGGGGCGTGATCCGCACCCGCGGCACG
>NZ_QWGT01000011.1 GCF_003576405.1 Clavibacter lycopersici | reverse complement strand
TCCGCACCGCGCGCGGCCGCGTCGGCGGCGGCCTCGAGGGCGTCCGCCGGGCCCGATCCCTCGTCCGCGGCGGCACGCGCGGCCTCGGCGGCCGGACCCCATGCGTCCACCATCGTCTTGTCACCGCGCTCGGCCTTGCCGCGCAGCACGATGCCGCCCACCGCGGCCTCCAGGAGGTCGGCGACGGCGGCCGCGTCGAGGTCCGCGCGTCCGGAGACGGCCGCGGAGGCCTTGAGGTACGCCGTCCCGAGCAGTGGCCCGGATGCGCCGCCGACGGTGGAGATCAGCGTGGTGGCGACGGCCTTCAGCGCGTCCGCGGGAGCGGCGTCGGGCGCGAGCTGCGCGAGCCTCTCCGTGACCGCACCGAAGCCGCGGTCGAGGTTCTCGCCGTGGTCGCCGTCGCCGATCTCCCGGTCGAGCGTGATCAGCTCACCGCGCTGGTCGGCGATGACGCGCGCCGCCTCCGTGGTCCAGGCGACGACCCAGTCGGTCCCGAGTGCCATGAGCTACCTCCCCCACCGCAGCGCGGCGGTCTGCACGGGCGAGTCCCACAGGTCGACGAGCTCGTCGTCGAGCAGCAGCACCGTGAGGGACAGTCCCTCCATGTCGAGGGCCGTCACGTAGTCTCCCACGAGGCTCCGTGCGACGGTCAGGCCGGCCTCCTCGAGCACGGCGGCCGCCCGGCGGTACGCGATGTGGAGCTCGGACAGCGGCGTGGCGCCCATCCCGTTCACGAGCAGCAGCACGCGGCTGCCGGCGGGCGCTGCCAGGTCCTCGAGGACCGGGTCGAGGAGGCGGTCGACGATGGCGTCCACCGGCTCGAGGGGCAGCTTCACGCGGCCGGGCTCGCCGTGGATCCCGATGCCGATCTCCATCTCGTCGTCCGCGAGCGCGAAGCTCGGCTCGCCGGCGTGCGGGACGGTGCACGCGCGGATGGCGACGCCCATGCTCCGCACCTGCCCGATCACCCTCTCGGCGATCGCGGCGACGGCGTCGAGGTCGTCCCCGCGCTCGGCCGCGGCGCCGGCCATGCGCTCCACGAGCACGGTGCCCGCGACGCCCCGGCGGCCTGCCGTGTACAGCGAGTCGGTCACGGCGACGTCGTCGTCGACCACCACCGTCCGCACCCGGACGCCCTCCGCCTCGGCGAGCTCGGCCGCCGTCTCGAAGTTCAGGACGTCGCCCGTGTAGTTCTTGACGATGTGCAGCACGCCGGCCCCGCCGTCGACGGCAAGGGTGGCGGCGACGATCGGATCCGGCGTGGGGCTCGTGAACACCGGCCCGGGGACGGCGGCGTCGAGCATGGCGTGCCCCACGAATCCGGCGTGCAGCGGCTCGTGCCCGCTGCCGCCTCCGCTGACGAGCGCGACGCGACCCGGACGGGTGGGCTCGGCGCGTCGGACGAACAGCGGGTCCGCGCTCAGCGCGACGATGTCGTGGTGGGCGGCGGCGAAGCCCTGGACGGACTCCTCGGCCACCGCCCTCGGGTCGTTGATCAGCTTCTTCACGGCCGGCTCCTCGCGGGTCTCGGGCGGCCGGACCTCAGCCGCGCATCCGAGCCGGATCGAGATCGGGACTCGGTCGGCGGCGACTCGGGTGTGCGGCCAACATACGCCCGTGGGGACGCGATCCGACAGCGCCGGACCGGCCCGGCCCTCCGCGGTGAGCGCCGCCGCGCCCCGGTCGCGCCCAGCCGGACCGGAGGCGCGTCGGCACTACATTGGAGGCACCGCGATGACGCGGCAGAGGTCGCCCCCGCGCCTCGATGAACGATCGGAGCACCACGCAGTGGATCTTGGAGTCATATTCCTCTCGGAGACGGTGGGCACCGCCCTCCTCGTCCTCCTCGGATGCGGAGTCGTGGCGAACGTCGCGCTCGTCAAGTCGAAGGGGCTCGCCGGCGGCACCCTGATGGTGAACTTCGGCTGGGGCCTCGCGGTCTTCGCCGGTGTCACCGTCTCGTACGCGTCCGGCGCGCACCTGAACCCGGCCGTCACGCTCGGCCTCCTCGCCGCCGGCAAGATCGAGGACGTCTCGAGCGTCCCGGTCTACATCCTCGCCCAGATGGTCGGCGCGATCATCGGCGCGGTCTTCTGCTGGCTCGCCTACAAGCAGCACTTCGACGAGGAGCCCGACGCGGCCACCAAGCTCGGCGTGTTCTCGACGGGCCCGTCCATCCGCAACTACGGCTGGAACCTCGTGACCGAGATCATCGGCACGTTCGTGCTGGTCATCGTCATCCTGGGCTTCAGCCTCGCCAACAACCCGGACGCCGACGCGGCCACCCCCGCCGGCCTCTCGGCCCTCGGCGCCATCCCGGTCGCCCTCCTCGTGGTCGGCATCGGCGCCTCCCTCGGCGGGCCGACCGGATACGCCATCAACCCCGCCCGCGACCTCGGTCCGCGCATCGCGCACGCGATCCTGCCCATCAAGGGCAAGGGCGCGAGCGACTGGTCCTACGCCTGGGTGCCCGTCGTGGGCCCCGCGATCGGCGGCACCCTCGCCGGCCTCGCGTCGTACGCGCTGCTCCCCATCCTCTAGACGCACCCGAACCCCGAACCCGCAAGGAGAGACCACATGAGCGAGAAGTACATCGTCGCCATCGACCAGGGCACCACCAGCACCAGGGCCATCGTCTTCGACCACTCCGGATCCATCGTGTCCACCGGCCAGCTCGAGCACGAGCAGATCTTCCCCCGCGCCGGCTGGGTCGAGCACGACCCGATGGAGATCTGGCGCAACACCCGCGAGGTCATCGGCCAGGCGCTGTCCAAGGCCGACATCACGCGCCACGACGTCGAGGCCGTGGGCATCACGAACCAGCGCGAGACCGCCGTCGTGTGGGACCGCACCACCGGCAAGCCCGTCTACAACGCCATCGTCTGGCAGGACACCCGCACCCAGAAGATCGTCGACCGCCTCGCGGCCGACGGCGGTGTCGAGCGGTTCAAGCCCACCGTGGGGCTGCCGCTCGCCACCTACTTCTCGGGCACGAAGATCGTCTGGATCCTCGAGAACGTCGACGGCGCCCGCGAGAAGGCCGAGGCCGGCGACCTCATGTTCGGCACGACCGACACCTGGGTCCTCTGGAACCTCACGGGCGGCACCGACGGCGGCGTGCACGTGACCGACGTCACCAACGCCTCCCGCACGCTCTTCATGGACCTCGAGACGCTCCAGTGGGACGACGAGATCCTGAAGGCCTTCGACGTCCCGCGCTCGATGCTCCCGGAGATCAAGAGCTCCTCCGAGGTCTACGGCCAGGTCGAGTCCTCGAGCCTCCTGCGCGAGGTGCCGATCGCGGGCATCCTCGGCGACCAGCAGGCGGCCACGTTCGGCCAGGCGGCGTTCGACCAGGGCGAGTCGAAGAACACGTACGGCACCGGCAACTTCCTGATCTTCAACACCGGCACGGACATCATCCACTCGCAGAACGGCCTCCTCACTACGCTCGGCTACAAGCTGGGCGATGCGGAGCCGCACTACGCGCTCGAGGGATCCATCGCCGTCACGGGCTCGCTCGTTCAGTGGATGCGCGACAACCTCGGCCTCGTGTCGAGCGCCGCGGAGATCGAGACCCTCGCCGCCACGGTCGAGGACAACGGCGGTGTGTACTTCGTCCCCGCGTTCTCGGGCCTCTTCGCGCCGTACTGGCGCTCGGACGCCCGCGGCGCGCTCGTCGGGCTCACCCGCTACGTCAACAAGGGCCACATCGCTCGCGCAGCCCTCGAGGCCACGGCCTTCCAGACGCGCGAGGTGCTCGACGCGGTCAACGCCGACTCCGGCGTCGACCTCACCGAGCTCAAGGTCGACGGCGGCATGATCGCCAACAACCTGCTGATGCAGTTCCAGGCCGACATCCTCGGCGTCCCCGTCGTCCGCCCCGTCGTCGCGGAGACCACCGCGCTCGGCGCCGCGTACGCCGCGGGCCTCGCCGTCGGGTTCTGGAAGGACCTCGACGACCTCCGCCAGAACTGGCAGGAGGACAGCCGCTGGACGCCGGACATGGACGACGCCGAGCGCGAGCGCCAGCTGCGCCTCTGGAAGAAGGCCGTGACGAAGACGTTCGACTGGGTCGACGACGACGTGCAGTAGACCGCACTCGAACGATCCGCACGCCCCGTCGCCGAGAGGTGACGGGGCGTGCGGCGTCTCCGGCGCGGCTCCCGAGGCGCGCCCCGATCAGATCAGCGTCGGCTGCGCGTCGTCCCCGGGCGCTTCGTCGAGGGGTGCGATGAGGTCAGGCCCGTCGTTCCGCACGCTGTTGACGCGGGTCGAGACGAGCCGCGGCACGAGGCGGGGCTCCGGCAGGCCGCCGAGCAGGTGCCGCACATCGTCGACGGCCGTGGTGCCCGCGTCCAGCCAGTCGTCCACCCGGTCGCGCGGCACGATCACGGGGGTGCGGTCGTGGATGTGCCCGAGCGCGTCGCTCGCGGCGGACGTGATGATGGCGAGGCTCCGCAGCCACGCGCCCGGCTCGCCGTCGGGGACGGCCGGGTCGCGCCAGTGCTCGTACACGGCGGCGAACGCCAACGGGCGCTCGTCCTCGCCGTGCAGGTAGACGGGCTGCTTCCCCGACGCGGTCGCCTGCCACTCGTAGTAGCCGTCGGCCGGCACGATGGCGCGCCGCGTGAGCACCGCCCTCCGGAACGTCGGCTTCTCCGTCACGGTCTCGACGCGCGCGTTGATGAGGGGCGGACCCTGCGGCGACCTCGCCCACGGCGGGACGATCCCCCACCGCGCGTCGGTCAGGACGCGGCGCACCCCGCCATCCGCGTCGTCGCGCGGGCGGCGGTCGGCGACCATGCGCACCGTGGTCGTCGGCGCGACGTTCCAGGACGGTGCGGGGTCGTCGCCCTCGACGTCGTCGACCGACCAGTCCCCGACGAGGTCGCCCGTCGCCCGCGCCACCACGAATCTCCCGCACATGCGTCCATCATCCGCCGCGGCGGCGACATCGCCCGGTGATGGGGGTCAGGCGCGGGTCGCCGCCGCCCACTCCTCGAGCTTGGCGGCGGCCCGGCCGGAGTCCACGGCATCGGCGGCGACCCGGAGCTTCTCGCGCAGCCGGCGCGCCATGGGCTGCTGCACCCTGGTCGGGTCCTCCATCAGGTCGAAGGCCTCGAGCCCCGCCGCGGCGTTCAGCAGCACGACGTCGCGCTGCGGGCCCGGTTCGCCGGCGAGGACCCGCCGGATCACGGCCGCGTTCTGCTCGGGACCCTCGCCCAGCAGCGCCTCGATGGGAGCGCGCGGGATCCCGAGCTCGAGCGGGTCGAGGTCGTGCTCGGTGACCGCGCCCCTGCTGACCTCCCAGATGTGGCTGTGACCCGTGGTCGTGAGCTTGTCGATCCCGTCGTCGCCCCGGTACACGAGCGCGGTGGCGCCGCGGGTCCGGAAGACGCCCACCATGAGCGGCACGCGGGAGAGGTCGGCGACCCCCACGGCGGACGCCTCCGGGCGCGCCGGGTTGCAGAGCGGCCCGAGCACGTTGAACAGCGTCGAGATCCCGAGCTCGCGCCGCGTCTCCGCGGCGTGCCGGAAGCCCGGGTGGAAGGCGGCGGCGTGGGCGTAGGTGATGCCCGTCTCGCGGAGCACGGCGGCCACGCGCTCGGGCGTGATGGAGAGGTCGACGCCGAGCGACATCAGGACGTCGGACGCGCCCGAGGCGGAGCTCGCCCCGCGGTTGCCGTGCTTGATGACGGGCACGCCTGCGGCGGCGGCGATCACGGAGGCGACCGAGGAGATGTTGAGGACGGCGCCGTAAGGGTCGCCTCCCGTCCCCACGATGTCGAGGGCGCGGGGATCCGCGTCGAGGGGCACGGCCTCCTCGAGGACCGCGTCGCGGAAGCCGACGATCTCGTCGACCGTCTCGCCCGCGGCACGGAGGGCCACGAGCAGCCCGCCCAGCTGCGCGGGAGTCGCCTCCCCGCGCATCACCTGCCGCATCGCCCAGGTGGACTCCGACACCGACAGGTGCCGCCCCTCGATCAGCGTGGTGATGAGCGCGGGCCAGGTGGGGGCGGGGGGCATGGCGATCAGCCTAACGAGCGGCTGGATCGGATCTCACGGGCGCCCGGATGGGCATCGGGTGTCGTCGGCCTGGGTCATAATGGAACCTGTGACGACCACCTCAATCTCCCCAGTATCGACCGCGCCGGTGGTGAACCGGCCGAACACGGTCGCCGTCGGCACCATCGTGTGGCTCGGCAGCGAGGTGATGTTCTTCGCGGGTCTCTTCGCGATCTACTTCACCCTGCGCTCGACGTCCGGCGCCCTGTGGGAGTTCGAGGCGGGACGCCTCAACGTGCCCTTCTCGCTCGTGAACACGCTCATCCTCGTGTCGAGCTCGTTCACCTGCCAGTTCGGCGTGTTCGCGGCCGAGCGCCTGCAGGCGCGGTCCACGGGGTGGAAGCCCAGCCAGTGGGGCACGGTCGAGTGGTTCTTCCTCACCTACGCCCTCGGCGCCATCTTCGTCGTCGGCCAGATCTTCGAGTACGCCACCCTCGTCACCGAGGGCATCACGCTCGGCAGCAACGCCTACGGCTCGGCGTTCTACATGACCACGGGCTTCCACGGCCTCCACGTCACCGGCGGTCTCATCGCCTTCCTCCTCGTCATCGGGCGCATCTTCGCCGTCCGGTCGATGGGGCACAGGGAGGCGACGAGCGCCATCGTCGTGTCCTACTACTGGCACTTCGTCGACGTCGTGTGGATCGGGCTCTTCCTGGTCATCTACGTCCTCAAATAGCACCGAGCGGGAGCATCAACCACAGCATGAGCACCAAGACAGCACGCGCCCGTCGCACCGGCCGCCGCAGCCCCCTGACCACCATCGCCCTGCTCGCCATCGGCCTCCTGACCACGGGTGGCGCGTACGCGATGATCCAGTCGGGCACCGCGTCGGCCGAGGTCGACCTCAAGTCCGCGCAGACCATCGACGAGGGCCAGAAGCTCTTCGGCTCGAACTGCGCCACCTGCCACGGCATGGACGCCACCGGCACGGGAGTCGCCCCGAGCCTCATCGGCGTCGGCGCCGCGTCGGTCGACTTCCAGGTCGGCACCGGCCGCATGCCGCTGCAGGCCACCACGGTCCAGGCTCCCGAGAAGCCGACGCAGTTCACCGACGCGCAGGTCAAGCAGCTCGCGGCGTACGTCGCGTCTCTCGCCCCCGGCCCCGCCATCCCGGACGCCCAGTACCTCGACGGCGAGGGCGACGCGGCCAACGGCGCCGAGCTCTTCCGCATCAACTGCGCCATGTGCCACAACGTCGCCGCGGCCGGAGGCGCCCTCACGGAGGGCAAGTTCGCCCCGAGCCTCGAGGGCGTGGCCCCGGTGCACATCTACGAGGCCATGGTCACCGGCCCGCAGAACATGCCGGTCTTCAACGACACGAACATCTCCCCCGAGGACAAGCGCGACATCATCACGTCGCTCCAGTACATCGAGGAGAACAGCACGGTCGGCGGCGCCAACCTCGGCGGGCTCGGCCCGGTGTCCGAGGGGCTCTTCATGTGGATCTTCGGCCTCGGCGGCATCGTCGCCCTGACCGTGTGGCTCACGGCCCGGTCCAACTGACGCCCGCATCGATGACCCGCACCAGAACACAGGAGAGGCACGCACATGGCACACGACGATAAGGACGAGTCGGGCGTCGTCCCCGCGGGCTACGACGCCGGCGAGCTCGAGTCCGCTGGCCGTGACGTCGTGCTGCCCGGCGGCACCGCCGTCGCCACGCGCGACGCGTTCCAGAACCCGGGCTTCCCGGAGCACCGCCTCCGGGTCACCGACAAGGACCCGAAGAAGGCGAAGACGGCCGAGCGCGTGGTCTACACGTGGTTCTACCTGTCCATCGTGGGCAGCGTCTTCGCCATCGGCGCCTACTTCGGCTTCCCGATCTACGCGGACGACCCGGGCAGCGTGCGCCTGAACAACCTGTTCCTCGGCGTCGGCATCGCGCTCGCGCTCCTGAGCCTCGGCATCGGCGCCATCCACTGGTCCAAGGCGCTCATGAGCGACCACGAGCTGATCGACGAGCGGCACCCGCAGGGCGGATCGCCGGCCACGCAGGCACGTGCCGTGGAGATCTTCGCCCAGGCGAACGAGGAGTCCGGCTTCGGCCGCCGCTCCCTCATCCGCAACAGCCTCATCGGCGCGCTCGTCGCCTTCCCGCTGCCGGCCGTGGTCCTCTTCCGCGACCTGTACCCGGGCAGCGCCGAGGAGCCCGCCTCCGCCCTCAGCCACACGCTGTGGAAGAAGGGCGAGGTCCTCACCCGCGATCCCTCCGGCACGCCCATCAAGGCGTCCGACGTCACGATCGGTTCGGCGTTCCACGTCATCCCCGCGTCCCTCATGGAGCTCGAGGAGGGCAAGCTCGAGGAGAAGGCCAAGGCCGCGGTGCTGCTCATGCGCCTGCGTCCGGAGGACCTCATCGAGACGCCGGAGCGCAAGGGCTGGTCGTACGACGGGATCGTCGCCTACTCCAAGGTCTGCACGCACGTGGGTTGCCCGGTGGCGCTCTACGAGCAGCAGACCCACCACCTGCTCTGCCCCTGCCACCAGTCCCAGTTCGACGTGACCAACCACTGCGAGGTCATCTTCGGACCGGCCAAGCGGCCCCTGCCGCAGCTGCCCATCGCCGTCAACGACGAGGGCTACCTCATTGCACAGAGTGATTTCACCGAGCCCGTAGGGGCGAGTTTCTGGGAGCGTCGTGGTGACTACAACAGCTGATCCGACCACGACGGGTGCCGCTGCGCCCGCCGCCAAGAGCGGGGGCGGCCTCACCGCCGCCGCCGCCACCTACCTCGACGAGCGCACCAGCGTCAGCGTCGCCGTCAAGGAGTTCGGGCGGAAGATCTTCCCCGACCACTGGTCCTTCATGCTCGGCGAGGTGGCGCTCTACAGCTTCGTCGTCATCCTGCTGACGGGCTCGTGGCTCACGTTCTTCTTCGACCCGTCGATGGCGGAGACGCACTACGAGGGCTCGTACGCGCCCCTCAAGGGCGTCGAGATGTCGGTGGCCATGTCGTCATCGCTCGACATCTCGTTCGACATCCGCGGCGGCCTGCTCATGCGGCAGATCCACCACTGGGCGGCGCTGCTGTTCGTGGCGTCCATCGGCCTGCACATGCTGCGCATCTACTTCACGGGTGCGTTCCGCAAGCCGCGCGAGCTCAACTGGTTCATCGGCTTCGTCCTCTTCATCCTCGCGATGGCCGAGGGCTTCACGGGCTACTCGCTCCCCGACGACCTGCTCTCCGGCAACGGCCTCCGCATCATCGACGGCATGGTCAAGGGCATCCCGATCGTCGGCACGTGGATCTCGTTCCTCCTCTTCGGCGGCGAGTTCCCGGGCACCGCCATCATCCCGAGGCTCTACACGCTGCACATCCTGCTGCTGCCGGCGATCCTCGTGGCGTTCCTGGCGCTCCACCTCCTCTTCGTGGTCGTGCACAAGCACACCCAGTTCGCCGGCCCCGGTCGCACGAACGAGAACGTGGTCGGCGTCCCGGTGCTGCCGACGTTCGCCGCGAAGGCCGGCGGGTTCTTCTTCGTCGTCTTCGGCGTGATCGTCGTCATGGCATCGTTCTTCACGATCAACCCGATCTGGAACTACGGCCCGTACGATCCGTCGCCGGTGTCCGCCGGTACCCAGCCCGACTGGTACATCGGCTTCGCGGACGGCGCCCTGCGCCTCGTGCCGCCGGGACTCGAGTTCGTGCTGTTCGACCACACGTTCTCGTTCAACATCATCCTGCCGCTCGCGATCCTGGGCGGGTTCATCGCCCTCGTCGCGTTCTACCCCTTCATCGAGGCGTGGATCACGGGTGACAAGCGCGAGCACCACATCCTCGACCGCCCGCGCAACGCCCCCACGCGCACCGCCATCGGTGCCGCCGGCGTCACGTTCTACGCGGTCCTCTGGTCCGCCGCGAGCTCCGACCTCATCGCCACCCACTTCAAGGTGTCGATGGAGGGCGTCATCCACACGCTGCAGGCGCTGCTGATCCTCGGACCGGTCATCGCCTACCAGGTCGCGAAGCGCATCTGCCTGGCGCTCATGAAGAAGGACCGCGAGATCGCCCTCCACGGTGTCGAGTCGGGTCGCATCGTGAAGCTGCCCGGCGGTGAGTTCATCGAGGTGCACGAGCAGCTCGACGAGTACGAGCGCTGGCGCCTGGTGAGCTACGACGACTACAAGCCGCTCATGATCCGCCCGGACAGCCGTGGACGCATCACGGTCAACCAGCGGGCCCGCGCGGCTCTGTCGAAGTGGTTCTTCGAGGACCGCATCTCCCCGGTCACGACCAAGGACGTCGAGCGCAGCCACGGCGACCACCACTAGCACCACCCGCTCGCGCTGAGGCGTGGCACCCGAGAGCCGGTCCGGCATAGCTGGACCGGCTCTCGTGCGTCCGCCCGGGCGCATCGACGACGACAGATGCAGAGGAGCGGCGATGGAGCTCGACCGTCTCGCGCGCTGGCTGCGCTGCCCGAGCTGCGGTGAGGATCTGAACCCCTCTCCCCCGCTCTCCCTGCGCTGCCCGCGCGGCCACTCCTTCGACGCGAACAAGAGGGGCTACGTCTCGCTCCTGCCTCCCGGCACGCGTGTGACCGGCGACACCGCCGGCATGCTGGCCGCGCGGGCGGACTTCCTCTCGCTCGGCCACTACGCCCCCATCGTGGATGCGCTCTCGGCGGCGGTCCTCGGCGGGGCCGAGGGGCGGAGCGCAGCTGCGTCCGCTCACGACTTCGGTGGCCTGCGCATCGTCGACGCCGGCTGCGGCACCGGCTTCTACCTGCACCAGCTGCTCGATCGCGTGCCGGAGTCGCGCGGGTTGGCAGCTGACCTCTCCCCCGCCGCCGTCAGTGCCGCCGTGCGGGGTCGGGAGAATGTCGACGGGGTCGTCGCCGACACCTGGGCCGGCCTCCCCCTGCAAGACGGGTCAGCCGACCTGCTCCTGGACGTGTTCGCGCCCCGGAACATGCGCGAGTTCCATCGCGTGCTGGCGCCAGGGGGCCGAGTGGCCATCGTGGCCGCAGGGAGCGAGCACCTCGTCGAGCTGCGGGCGGACGGCCGTGCGGTCGGTGTGCAGGCCGACAAGAGGGAGCGCATCCTCGCGTCGGCCGACGCGCTCTTCGACCTGCAGTCGGAGAGCAGCGTGCACGCCGTCCTGAGCCTCTCGGAGCACGAGGTGGACCTGCTCCTGGGCATGGGCCCCTCCGCCCATCACAGGTCGGATGCGGCGGCGCATCAGTCGACCGGGTCGTCCCCTGCGGCAGGGGGAGCTGTGCGCCAGCCCTCCGCAGAGGCGAGGACGGGGACGCGTCACCCCGTGACCCTGGATGTCATGATCCACGTCCTACGTCGCCGCGACGCGCCGGCAGAGACCGACGTGCAAGAAGCGTCCTAGCTCTCCCGCGGCTTCCTCGCGACAGCCGCACGCACGAGCGCATCGGGACGTGCTACCCGCGCACGACGCGCCGGGCGCCGGAGCAGTCGTCGACGCACACCGTCCCCTGGAACACGGAAGCCCGGACCCACGAGGTGGGTCCGGGCTTCCGATGCGGTCAGGCGCGAATCAGGCGCTCAACGCAGCAGCTTCTTGTAGAACTCGGCGGTGCGCTCGTAGCCGAGGCGCTTGTAGAACTCGCCGGCTCGGCGGGTGCTCATGGTGATCTGACCGACGCCGCGGTCCCCGCAGAGCCGCTCCACAGCGCGCACGAGGGCCGAGCCCGTACCCCCGCTCCGGGCATCCGCGTCGACGACGAGCTCCTCGAGGTGGGCGCTGAGCCCGCCGGCGTAGAGCAGACGGCTCACGACGAGGTAGGCGTAGCCCACCACCGTCCCGTCGTGCTCGGCCACGAGCAGTACATCGCGTCCCACGTCCTTGTTCGCTCGGAGGATGTGGGAGAACGTGACGTCGAAGTCGTCCCGGGTCGCCGGGGCGTTGATCATGTCGAGCTGCTGGCAGAGGGCGAAGACGGCGTCGCCGTCCGAGGCCTGGGCGTGCCGGATGTCGACCATCGGATCAGCGGGCGAAGTAGCCGCGGTAGTACTCGTAGGTCCAGCCCACGAGCGCGATGAGCGCGAGCCCACCGCCGATGATCGCGATCCAGATGCCCACGGCGAGGCCGAGGAAGACGGACGCCGCACCGGCCGCGAGGATCACGGGCCACCAGCTCCAGGGGCTGAAGAAGCCGAGCTCCGGGTCGCCGTCGTCGACGTTGGCGTCGCTGCGGTCCTCGGGCAGCTCGCCGTTCTGCGCGGCGTAGAGACGCGCGACGAAGAAGCCGATGAACGCCGCCAGCGCACCGGAGAGGGCGATGGCCAGCGTGCCGACCCACTCGACCTCACCGGTGTCGATGACGTGCCAGATCGTGTACGCGGCCGCCGCCACGACGAAGAAGACCGCGAGGACGTAGAACAGGTTCCTATTGGCGCGCACGTCACTTCACCTTGTCGCTGGAGATGTCATAGGTCGCGGCATCGGGAGCGTCCTTGGCCGGACCGATTCCCACGGGGATGCCCGCCTCGGGGTGGTTGAGGTCGAAGGCCGGAGCCTCCGAACGGATCCGCGGGATGGACGTGAAGTTGTGCCGCGGCGGCGGGCAGGACGTCGCCCACTCGAGCGAGCGGCCGTAGCCCCACGGGTCGTTCACGGTCACGCGAGGCGCCGTGCGGGCGGTGATCCAGACGTTGAGGAAGAACGGGATCATCGACAGCGCGAGGATGCCGGCGCCGATGGTGGACAGCTGGTTCATCCACGTGAAGTCGTCCTCGGGCTGGTAAGTCGCGTAGCGACGCGGCATGCCCATGACGCCCAGCCAGTGCTGGATGAGGAACGTGGTGTGGAAGCCGACGAACAGCAGCCAGAAGTGGACCTTGCCGAGACGCTCGTTGAGCATCGTGCCCGTCCACTTGGGCCACCAGAAGTAGAAGCCGGAGAACATCGCGAAGACGACGGTGCCGAACACCACGTAGTGGAAGTGCGCCACCACGAAGTACGTGTCGGACACGTGGAAGTCGAGCGGGGGCGACGCCAGGATGACGCCGGTCAGGCCGCCGAACGTGAATGTGATCAGGAAGCCGATCGCCCAGAGCATGGGCGTCTCGAACGTGACCGAGCCGCGCCACATCGTGCCGATCCAGTTGAAGATCTTCACGCCCGTGGGGACCGCGATGAGCATGGTCATGAGCGAGAAGAACGGCAGCAGGACCGAGCCGGTGACGTACATGTGGTGCGCCCACACCGTGACCGAGAGTGCCGCGATGGAGATGGTCGCGTACACGAGCGTCTTGTACCCGAAGATCGGCTTGCGGCTGAAGACCGGGAAGACCTCGGACACGATGCCGAAGAACGGCAGCGCGATGATGTACACCTCGGGGTGACCGAAGAACCAGAACAGGTGCTGCCACAGGATGGCGCCGCCGTTGGCCGGGTCGTAGATGTGCGCGTCGAAGATGCGGTCGGCACCGAGGCCGAACAGCGCGGCCGCGAGGACCGGGAACGCCATCAGCACGAGGATCGACGTCACGAGGATGTTCCACGTGAAGATGGGCATGCGGAACATGGTCATGCCGGGGGCGCGCATCGTGATGATGGTCGTCACGAAGTTGACCGCGCCGAGGATGGTTCCGAACCCGCTGAGCGCCAGGCCCATCACCCAGAGATTCCCTCCCAACCCTGGCGAGAACGTGGTGCTCGACAGCGGGGCGTAGGCGAACCAGCCGAACGAGGCGGCACCCGCCGGGGTGAGGAAGCCGGCGACGGCGATGAGCGACCCGAAGTTGAAGAGCCAGTACGCGAAGGCGTTGAGCCGCGGGAACGCGACGTCGGGCGCGCCGATCTGGAGCGGCATGAGCACGTTGGCGAAGCCCGCGAAGAGGGGCGTCGCGAACATGAGCAGCATGATCGTGCCGTGCATGGTGAAGAGCTGGTTGTACTGCTCCTTCGTCTCCACGACGTGCAGACCGGGCTCGAAGAGCTGGGCGCGGATGACGAGGGCCATCACGCCGCCGAGGCAGAAGTAGAGGAACGAGGTGATCAGGTACAGGTACCCGATCGTCTTGTGGTCGGTGGAGGTGATCCAGTTGACCACGACGTTGCCACGACGCTCGGCCTTGCCGGAGCCGTCGAGGACCTTCGCCTGACCCGCGGGGATCGCGGTGGGACGGTTGAGGGTCGATGTCACGTTTCTGCTGCCCTACTCTTCGGACGACTCGGTGGTGGCCGGCACGTCGGTGCCGGGGAGGTTCTGCAGGCGGTCGTAGTCCGTGCCGAGGTCGCCCGCGAATCCGGCCGCCTTCTGGCTCTCGATGTACGCGTTGTACTCGTCGACGGAGACGACCTTGACCTGGAAGAGCATGAGGGAGTGGTACTCGCCGCAGAGCTCGGCGCACTTGCCCATGTACGTCCCCTCCTTCTCCGGGATGAACGTCATGTAGTTCGTCTTGCCGGAGATGAGGTCCTTCTTGTAGAGGAAGTCCACTACCCAGAAGGAGTGCAGCGTGTCACGGGTGTTGAGCTCGAGCTCGACCTTGGTGTTGACCGGCAGGTAGAGGGTGGGGAGCTTGTCCTTGTCGATGGAGCCCTGGGGGCCGTTCGGGTCGTCGACCGCCTGGACGCCCTGCTCATAGGCGCCGCCCTCGATGGGCTGCCCGGCCTCGGTCTCGCCACCGAGGTAGTTGAAGTCCCAGGCCCACTGCTTGCCGAAGACCTGGACCTTTACTTCGGGCTTGTCGAAGCGCGCCTCGATGGCGGCCTGGTCCTTGGCCGTGAAGGCGAAGAACCCCAGGACGAGGATGAGCGGCACGATCGTGTAGAAGATCTCGATCGGCATGTTGTAGCGCATCTGCACGGGGAGGCCGGTCTGGCCCTTGCGGCGGCGGTAGACGACCGCGGCCCAGATGGTGAGGCCCCAGGTGAGGACGCCCACCGCGAGGAGGACGATCCAGGCGGTGACCCACAGGCCGATGACCGAGTCGACGTGGTTGGTCGTGCCCGGCTCCGTCGGCAGGAAGCCCTGGAGCTGCTGCTGCGTGCACCCCGCGAGGAGTACCGAGATGCCCAGGGCGACGGGGATCGTCAGCCAACGTTGACGGCGAGTGAAGCGCACGTGCAGACCCTTCGAAGAACCGGATGTGACGGGTCCCACACTACGCGACAGGGAGCCGCCCGAAGGACGACTCCCTGTTCCCGGCCCGGTTTCCGGGCCCAGATCCGCTTACCGTTCCGTGTGTCAGTGGAACGAGTCACCGCACGCGCACGAGCCGCCCGCGTTCGGGTTGTCGATGGTGAAGCCCTGCTTCTGGATGGTGTCCTCGAAGTCGATGGTGGCGCCGTCGAGGTACGGGACGCTCATCTTGTCGACGATGACCTCGACGCCGTCGAAGTCGACCGTGGCGTCGCCGTCGAGCTCGCGCTCGTCGAAGTAGAGCTGGTAGATGAGGCCGGAGCAGCCGCCGGGCTGGACGGCGACGCGGAGGCGGAGGTCCTCGCGGCCCTCCTGCTGGAGCAGGCTCTTCACCTTGCTCGCCGCGGTGTCCGTGAGTCCGACGCGGTGGGCCGCCTGGGCGGTCTCGGTCAGCGTGGTGTCGGTCATGAGCACTCCTCGGGTGGTGGGATCTGCGGTCGGGCGACTCCGGTGGAGTCTACGTCGTGCAACCGCGGGAGTCACCCGGGTGTTCCCGTCCGCCGGACCCGGCCCCGGGGGTGTCAGGCGCGGCGGGCGATGCGCGACAGGAGGACGGCCTCGCTGAGGATCGCGCGCTGCAGCACGCCGAGGTGCTGCGACTCGTTCGGGCTGTGCGCGCGCGTGTCGGGGTCCTCGACGCCGGTGACCAGGATCTGGGCCGAGGGGAAGGCCTCGACGAGGTCCGCGATGAAGGGGATGGATCCGCCGATGCCGGCCTGCACGGGCGCGCGGCCCCAACCGGCGGTCATCGCGGCCGTGGCCTCGGCCATGGCCCACCCGGTCGTGTCGACGAGGAAGGGATCGCCCTGGTCGACGTCGGTGATCTCGACGTGGGCCCCGAAGGGACGGTGCGCCTGGATGTGCGCCTCGAGGGCGCGGTACGCCTCCGCCGCCGTCTGGCCGGGGGCGATCCGCGCGCTGATGCGGACCGACACCTCGGGGAGCAGGGTGTTGCTCGCGTTGGCGACCGAGGGAGCGTCGATCCCGGTCACCGTGATGGACGGCTGCGCCCACAGGCGGGTGAGGATCGGCCCGGTGCCCACCGCCGAGACGCCGGGCAGGAGCGCGGCCTCCTCGGCGAGGCGAGCGTCGTCGTAGGCCGGCGTCTCCATCTCGGCGGACGCGAGGCCCGTGACCGCGACGGACCCCTGCTCGTCCCAGAGCGAGTCGAGGAGGCGGACGGCGGCCATCATGGCGTCGGGGACGGCGCCGCCGAACATGCCCGAGTGAGACGCGTGGTCGAGCGTGCGCACCGAGAGGCGGAACGTGACGTTGCCGCGGAGGGCGATGGTGATGGACGGGGTGTCCACGTCCCAGTTGTCGCTGTCGGCGACCACGATGACGTCGGCGGCGAGGGCGTCGTGATGCGTCGCGAGGAAGTCGGAGAAGGAGCGGGATCCGGCCTCCTCCTCCCCCTCGATGAAGACCGCGAGGCCGAGGTCGAGGTCGTCGCCCTCCGCCTCGACGAGCGCGCGGATGGCCGCGACGTGCGTCATGATGCCGGCCTTGTCGTCGGACGCGCCGCGCCCGTGCAGGCGGTCGCCGCGGAGCGTCGGCTCGAAGGGCGGGGTCTCCCAGTGCTCGTCGGCTCCGGGGGGCTGCACGTCGTGGTGGGCGTAGAGGAGGACCGTGGGCTTGCCGTTCCGAGGGGCGCGCGTCGCGAGGACGGCCGGCTGCCCGTCGTCCCCCGAGGGCGTCGTGGCGCGGTGGACGGCCACGTCGTCGAACACCCCGAGCCCGGCGAGGAGCCCCGCGACGGCGTCGGCGCTGGCGACGACGTGCGTCGGGTCGAATGCCGGCCAGGAGACGGAGGGGATGCGGACGAGGGCGGAGAGGTCGGCGATCGTGGTGGGCAGCCCTCCCGCGACGGCGGCGGCGAGCCGGTCGACGGCCTCCTGGTCCGGTGCGGTCTCGGCGTCTGCGGAGGTGTCGGGAGGCGTCATGCAGGTAATCTTAGATTCACTCCAGGCAAGGACGAGAGACGTGGCGAAGCAGCACACCCCCGCAGAGACCCCCGCCGAGACGAACGCTCCGGCGCCCGTCGACGGCCGTACGGCCGACGGGAAGAAGGGTCCCACCCCGACCCGTCGGGAGCGCGAGGCCGCGAACCTCCGTCCGCTCGTGCCCCAGGATCGCAAGCTCGCGGCGCAGCAGGCCAAGGAGAAGGCGCGCGAGGCGCGCGCCCGGGCGAACGCCGGCATGGCCGCGGGCGACGAGCGCTACCTGCCCGTCCGCGACAAGGGCCCGCAGAAGCGGTACGCCCGCGACGTGGTCGATGCGCGCTGGAGCGTCGGCGAGCTGCTGCTGCCCGTGATGGGCGTGGTCGTGGTCCTCACCTTCGTGCTGCCGAACCTGTCGGCCATCCCGCTGCTGTCCATCTACGTGTTCGTCATCGCGGCGATCATCGACGCCTACTTCACGGGCCGCCGTGTCCGCGCCGCCATCGCCGCACGCGTCGGCGCCGACCGCGTCGAGCGCGGGATCCGCTGGTACACGGGCATGCGCACGATCCAGATGCGCCCCATGCGCCTGCCCAAGCCGCAGGTCAAGCGGCGCGAGAAGGTCACCTTCAGCAGCTGACGTGCCGCCTGATCGACGTCGGCGGCCGCGATGCGGTCAGCCGCGTCGGATGCGCGCGAGACCGGCGTTGATCGACCGGGCCCACAGCGGACCGCGGTAGAGGAACGCCGTGTAGCCCTGCACGAGGGTGGCGCCGGCCTCGAGCCGCGCCTGGACGTCCTCGGCGGTGTCCACGCCGCCGACCGAGATGACGCACGCGTCCTCCGGCAGCGCCCGGCGCAGGATCCCGAGGACCTCGAGCGACCGCGCGGCCAGCGGCGCCCCCGAGAGGCCGCCCGCGCCTGCCGCGTCGACGATGCCCGCGTCGGTGCGGAGCCCGGCACGCGAGAGCGTGGTGTTCGTCGCGATGACGCCGGCCAGTCCCAGCTCGGTCGCGAGCCCGGCGATCCGCTCGACCTCCGCGTCCTGCAGGTCGGGCGCGATCTTGACCAGGACGGGCACGCCGTCCGCCGCGTCGCGGATGCTCGTGAGCAGCGGCCGGAGCAGCTCGATCTCCTGCAGGCCGCGGAGCCCGGGGGTGTTCGGCGAGCTGACGTTGACCGCGAGGTAGTCGGCCACGGGCGCGACCAGGCGGGTGGACCGCACGTAGTCGTCCACGGCGTCCTGGACGGCGACGGCGCGGGTCTTGCCGATGTTGACGCCGATGACGGGCCGGTCCCGCCGGGCCCGCAGGCGACGGAGCCGGTCGGCGAGGGCGGCCGCTCCCCCGTTGTTGAATCCCATCCGGTTGATCACGGCGCGGTCCTCGATGAGGCGGAACAGGCGCGGACGGGGGTTGCCGGGCTGCGCCTCGGCCGTGACCGTGCCGACCTCGACGTGGCCGAATCCGAGCTGTCCGAGGCCGAGCACCGCCTGGGCGTCCTTGTCGAAGCCCGCGGCGACGCCGAACGGGGACGGGAAGCGCAAGCCCAGGGCGTCGACGGCGAGCGACGGATCCGGTGCGGTCAGCCGCCGGGCGATCCAGCCGAATCCGGAGGACGGGAGGAGGGAGATGGCCGTGGACGCGAGGTGGTGGGCGTCCTCCGGGTCCATGCGCGACAGGACCGTGCGGAAGAGGAGGGGATACATCGGCACCAGGCTAGCGCCTGCGCGAGCGCCGGCCGGTCGCCCGCGCGAGCGTCGTGGGAGGGGTCAGAGCCCGTCGGCGTCGGGCATCGCCGCGTGGGCGACGCGCAGCTGCGCGATCGCCGACTCGAAGTCGTCGAGCGAGTCGAAGCCCTGGTAGACGCTGGCGAAGCGGAGGTACGCGACCTCGTCGAGCTCGCGGAGCGGCGGCAGGATCGACAGGCCGATGTCGTTGGCCTCGATCTGCGACGCGCCCGTGGCTCGGATCGCCTCCTCCACGCGCTGGGCGAGGACCGCGAGGTCGGTGTCGGTGACGGGACGCCCCTGGCACGCCTTGCGGACGCCGGTGACGATCTTCTCCCGGCTGAATGGCTCGACCACGCCGTTGCGCTTGATGACGCTCAGGCTCGCGGTCTCGGTGGTGCTGAAGCGGCGGCCGCACTCGGGGCACTGCCGGCGCCGGCGGATCGACAGGCCGTCGTCGCTCGTGCGGGAGTCGACGACGCGGGAGTCGGGGTGGCGGCAGAAGGGGCAGAACATCGTGTGGCCAGGATACGTCAGCGCGTGAGGCGCGCCGTCACCGCGTCGCCGTGCGCGGGCAGGTCCTCGGCCCTGCTGAGCGCGACGATCATCGGCTCGGCGTCCCGGAGCGCGGCGGCGTCGTAGCGGACCACCTGCTGCGGGCGGAGGAACGTGTACGCGCCGAGGCCCGAGCCGAAGCGGGCCTGGCCGCCCGTGGGGAGCACGTGGTTGGACCCGGCCAGGTAGTCGCCGAGGCTCACGGGCGAGTGCGGGCCGAGGAAGATCGCGCCGGCGCTGTGCAGGTGCGCGAGGAGCGCATCCGGGTCAGCGGTCTGCACCGAGAGGTGCTCGGGGCCGTAGGCGTCGCTGTAGCGGGCCGCCGTCTCGAGGTCGTCGACCACGAGGATGGCGGATTGGGGCCCGGTGAGCGCCTGGCCGACGCGAGCCGAGTGCGCCGTGGCGGCGGCCAGCGCCTCGGCCTCGGCGTCGACCGCGCGCGCGAGCTCCGGCGAGTCGGTGACGAGGACGGACGCGGCCATCTCGTCGTGCTCCGCCTGGCTGACGAGGTCGGCGGCCACGAGGCGGGCGTCGGCCTGCGCGTCGGCGATGACGAGGATCTCGGTCGTGCCCGCCTCCGAGTCGATGCCGGTGACGCCGCGGACGACGCGCTTGGCGGCGGCGACGTAGATGTTGCCGGGCCCGGTGACGACGTCGACGGGCTCGAGGCCGAGGTCCGGGACGCCGTGCGCGAAGGCGCCGATGGCTCCCGCGCCGCCCATGGCGTAGACCTCGTCGACGCCCAGGAGGCCGGCGGCGCCGAGGATGACGGGGTGCACGGATCCGCCGTGCGCGGCCTGCGCGGGCGACGCGAGCGCGATGCTCCGGACGCCGGCGACCTGCGCCGCGACGACGTTCATCACGACGCTCGACGGGTAGACGGCCTTGCCGCCGGGGACGTAGAGGCCGACGCGGCGGACGGGCTGCCAGCGCTGGACGATGGAGCCGCCGGGGACGACCGTGGTGGTGGTCTCGGGCGGGACCTGCGCGGCGGAGCCCAGGCGGACGCGGCGGATGGCCTCCTCGAGGGCGGCTCGGACGGCCGGGTCGAGGCCGTCGACGGCCGCGGCGATCGCCTCGGCTGGCACGCGCAGCGACTCCGGGCGCACCCGGTCGAGCCGCTCCGCCTGGTCGAGCAGGGCGGCGCTCCCCCGGGTGCGCACGTCCTCCACCAGCTCGCGCGCGACGTCCAGCGCGACGGCCACGTCGGTGACCGGACGCGGGAGGAGGTCGAGCAGGTCGGCGGTGCTGGGCGTGGTGCCGCGGAGGTCCTGGATGCGCATCATGACTCCGGAAGTCTACCGAGCGGGCGGCAGGCGGATCCGGCGGCTAGCGTCACCAGGCATGGACGCGCACCCCGCCACCACGCTCGCCGAGGCCGCAGGTCAGGCCGCCTTCCGCGCCGCGTTCCGGCGCCACGCCGCGGGAGTCGCGGTCGTCACGACACGCGACGCCCATGGCTCCCCCGTCGGGTTCACGGCGACCTCGCTCGCCTCCGTGTCGGCGGATCCGCCGCTCGCCAGCTTCAGCCTCGCGCGCACCGCGTCGAGCGCCGCCGCCCTCGCGGCGGCCGAGCACGTCGCGATCCACGTGCTCGGCGCGCGCGACCGGCACCTCGCCGAGAGGCTCAGCGGTCCCGCGTCCGAGCGCTTCGCGGGCGACCACTGGTCCCCCGGCCCGCACGGCCTGCCCGTGCTCGCGGGCGGGACGGCGCTCCTCGTCGCCCGCATCGTCGAGCGGGTGCACGTGCACGACGCGATCGTGGTCGTCGTGCGGATCGAGGACGGCGGGCCCGGCGTGGACGACGAGCCGCTCGTCTACCACGCGCGCCGGTACCTCCGGCCGGGCGCCGAGGCCTGAGCCCCGGCGGCCGGGGAACCGGGCCCGCGGATCAGCCCAGGCAGTTCGGGCCGAGCAGCGACTTGAGCTCGCCGTAGAGGTCCGCGCTCACCGTGACCGGGTACGGGATCTCGAAGACCCGCCCGCTGTCGCCCTTCACGAGCTGCAGCCGCACCTCGGTGTCGCCCGAGTGCCGGATCAGCACGTCGTTGAGGCCCATGACGGTCTCGGTGGTCGCCCGGTTCTCGGCGAGGCTGATGAGCAGCGGACCCGAGCCGAGGCTCTGCCCGAGATCGGGCTGGAACATCGAGAACGCGTGGATGTTCATGCCGTCGTCGCGCGTGGACACGCGCCCCCGGATCACCACGACGGTGTCGCTCTGCAGGGCCGGCGCGAACTCCTGGTACGCCTTGCCCATGAACATGCAGGTGATCTCGCCGCCGAAGTCCTCGAGCTGGACCATGCCGTACTGGTTGCCCGAGTTCCGCGCCGTGCGGTGCTGCACGCTCGTGAGGAGCCCCGCCAGAGTGACCGTCTCCCCGTCCATCGACGCGTCGGTCGCCAGGAGGTCGGCGATGCCCGTGGAGGCGAGCTTCGCCAGCGGGATCTCGAGCCCGGCGAGCGGGTGGTCGGACACGTAGAGGCCGAGCATCTCCCGCTCGAACGCGAGCTTGTCGCGCTTCGCCCACTCCGGCCGCTCGGGCACCTTGCGCGCGTGCTGCGGCTCGTCCCAGAGGCTGTCGAAGTCGAATCCGACCTGCCCGTTCATGGCCGCGCGCTTGTCGCTGACCGACGCGTCGATCATGCCCTCGTGCACCTCGAGCAGCGCCCGCCGGGTGTCGCCCAGCGAGTCGAACGCACCCGCCTTGATGAGCGACTCGACCGTGCGCTTGTTCGCGACCGGCAGCGGCACCTTCTTGAGGAAGTCGTCGAACGACTCGAACGCTCCCTGCTCGGTCCGCGCGCCGCGGAGCGCCTCGACCACGTTCGCGCCCACGTTCCGCACCGCGCCCAGCCCGAACCGGATGTCGGCGCCGGCCGCCGCGAAGAACCCGATCGACTCGTTGACGTCCGGCGGGAGCACCTTGATCCCCATGCGGCGGCACTCGTTGAGGTACAGCGCCATCTTGTCCTTGGAGTCGCCGACGCTCGTGAGGAGCGCGGCCATGTACTCGGCGGGGTAGTGCGCCTTGAGGTACGCCGTCCAGTAGGAGACGACGCCGTACGCCGCGGAGTGCGCCTTGTTGAACGCGTAGTCGGAGAACGGCAGCAGGATGTCCCAGAGCGCCTTCACCGCGGCCATCGAGTAGCCGTTGTCCTTCATGCCCTGCGAGAAGCCCTCGAACTGCTTGTCCAGCTCCGACTTCTTCTTCTTGCCCATCGCGCGCCGGAGCAGGTCGGCCTGCGCGAGGGTGAAGCCCGCGAGCTTCTGCGCCACCGACATCACCTGCTCCTGGTACACGATGAGGCCGTGCGTGGTGCCGAGCACCTCACGCAGCGGCTCCTCGAGCTCCGGGTGGATCGGGGTGATCTCCTGCAGGCCGTTCTTCCGCAGCGCGTAGTTCGTGTGCGAGTTCGCACCCATGGGGCCCGGCCGGTAGAGCGCGATGACGGCGGAGATGTCCTCGAAGTTGTCGGGCTTCATCATGCGCAGGAGCGAGCGCATGGGTCCGCCGTCGAGCTGGAAGACGCCGAGGGTGTCGCCGCGGGCGAGCAGGTCGTACGCGCCCTGGTCGTCGAGGCCCAGGTCCTCGAGCACGAGCTTCTCGCCGCGGTTCGACTCGATGTTGTTCAGCGCGTCGTCGATGATCGTGAGGTTGCGCAGCCCCAGGAAGTCCATCTTGATGAGGCCGAGCGACTCGCACGCGGGGTAGTCGAACTGCGTGACGATCTGGCCGTCCTGCTCCCGCTTCATGATCGGGATGATGTCGATGAGCGGCTCGCTCGACATGATGACGCCGGCCGCGTGCACGCCCCACTGCCGCTTGAGGTTCTCGATGCCCTGCGCGGTCTCGAAGACCTTCTGCGCCTCGGGGTCCATCGCGAGCACCTCGCGGAAGTCGCCGGCCTCGCGGTAGCGCGGGTGCTCGGTGTCGAGGATGCCCGACAGCGGGATGTCCTTGCCCATGATCGCGGGCGGCATGGCCTTGGTGAGCTTGTCGCCCATGGAGAACGGGTAGCCGAGCACGCGGCTGGAGTCCTTGAGCGCCTGCTTGGCCTTGATGGTGCCGTACGTGACGATCTGCGCGACGCGCTCGTCGCCGTACTTCTCCGTCACGTACCGGATGACCTCGCCGCGGCGACGGTCGTCGAAGTCGACGTCGAAGTCGGGCATGGAGACGCGGTCGGGGTTGAGGAACCGCTCGAACAGCAGGCCGTGCTCCAGCGGGTCGAGGTCGGTGATGCCCATGGCGTAGGCGACCATCGACCCGGCGCCGGATCCGCGGCCGGGGCCCACGCGGATCCCGTTCTCCTTCGACCAGTTGATGAAGTCCGCGACGACGAGGAAGTACCCCGGGAAGCCCATCTGCGCGATGACCCCGACCTCGTAGTCGGCGCGCTTGCGCACGTCGTCCGAGAAGCCGCGCGGGTAGCGCCGGACGAGGCCGCGCTCGACCTCCTTGACGAACCAGGTCTGCTCGCTCTCGCCCTCGGGGACCGGGTAGCGCGGCATGTAGTTCGCCGACTCGTTGAACTGCACGTCGCACCGCTCGGCGATGAGGAGCGTGTTGTCGCACGCCTCCTCGTGGTCGCGGAAGATGTGGCGCATCTGCTGCGCGGTCTTGAGGTAGAACTCGTCGGCGTCGAACTTGAAGCGGTTGGGGTCGTCGAGCGTCGTGCCGGACTGCACGCAGAGGAGCGCCGCGTGGCTCGTCGCGTCGTGCTCGTGCGTGTAGTGGAGGTCGTTCGTGGCGACGAGCGGGAGGCCGAGGTCCTTTGCGAGGCGGTGGAGGTCGGTCATGATGCGACGCTCGATGCCGAGACCGTGGTCCATGATCTCGCAGAAGTAGTTGTCGGCCCCGAAGATGTCGCGGAAGTCCGCCGCGGCCTTGACCGCCTCGTCGTACTGGCCGAGGCGGAGGCGCGTCTGCACCTCGCCCGACGGGCAGCCGGTCGTCGCGATGAGGCCCTTCGCGTAGGTGCTGAGGAGCTCGCGGTCCATGCGGGGCTTGAAGTAGTAGCCCTCGAGCGACGCGCGGGACGACAGCCGGAAGAGGTTGTGCATGCCCTCGGTGGTCTCGGCGAGCATCGTGAGGTGCGTGTAGGCGCCGGATCCGGAGACGTCGTCCTGCCCGCCGTTGCCCCACCGGATCCGGGTGCGGTCGCCACGGTGCGTGCCCGGCGTGAGGTAGGCCTCGGTGCCGATGATGGGCTTCACGCCCGCGGCCTTCGCCTGCTTCCAGAAGTCGAACGCGCCGAACACGTTGCCGTGGTCGGTGATGGCGACGGCCGGCATCCTCTGCTCGGCCGCGGCCTGCACGAGGGGGCCGACGCGGGCCGCCCCGTCGAGCATCGAGTACTCGCTGTGGACGTGGAGGTGGACGAACGAGTCGTTGCGGGGCACGGGTCTCTATCTGCTCATCGATCTGCGGTGGAGCCATCATAGGCAGGCTCCCGGAGGCGCCCCGGGCGTGTCGCGCGTCAGTCCCGCAGCACGTCGAGCGCGTGCTGCAGGTCGGCCGGGTAGGTGCTCCAGAACGACGCGCGGTCGCCCGTTGCGGGGTGCGTGATCTCCAGCCGCATCGCGTGCAGCCACTGCCGGTGCAGGCCGAGCTGGGCCGAGATGGTGGGGTCGGCGCCGTACATCGCGTCGCCCACGCAGGGGTGCCGCTGCGCGGCCATGTGCACGCGGATCTGGTGGGTGCGGCCGGTCTCCAGGTGCACCTCGAGCAGCGCCGCGCGCCGGAACGCCTCGAGCGTCTCGTAGTGCGTGACCGACGGCTTGCCGTCCGCCGTGACCGCGAACTTCCAGTCGCTGCGGGGATGACGGCCGATGGGAGCGTCGATGGTGCCCGCGAGCGGATCCGGATGCCCCTGCACGACCGCGTGGTAGACCTTCTCGACCTCGCGGTCGTGGAACTGGCGCTTGAGCTCCGTGTAGGCGCGCTCGGTCTTGGCCACCACCATCAGGCCGCTCGTGCCGGCGTCGAGCCGGTGGACGATGCCCTTCCGCTCCTCCGCGCCCGAGGTGCTGAGGCGGAAGCCGGCGGCGGCCAGCGCGCCGAGGACCGTGGGCCCGGTCCAGCCGACGCTCGGGTGGGCCGCGACGCCCACGGGCTTGTCGATCACGACGATGTCGTCGTCGTCGTGCACGATGCCGAGGTCGGGGACGGCGAGCGGCACGACGGACGGCTCCTGCCGGGGCTGCCAGTCGACGGCGAGCATGGATCCGCCGACGAGGCGGTCGGACTTGCCGGCCTCCCGGCCGTCCTGGGTCACGCCGCCGGCCTCCGCGACCTCGGCGGCGAAGCTGCGCGAGAAGCCGAGGAGCCGGGCGAGGCCCGCGTCGACGCGCTGCCCGTCGAGCCCGTCGGGGACGGGAATGGTGCGGTGCTCCATCGGTGACCTCTTCCGGTGCGGTGCTGGGCCGTGCGGCGGCGGTGCGGGCCCGCGAACGACGACGGCGACGCGGGACCCCGTGGCTCGCTGAGCCTGGGTCCCACGCCGCCGTCGGGCGCGCGGAGGGTGCGGTGCTAGTTGCCGAAGGAGGCGGTGGCGGGCGCCTCGGTGGATCCGGCGGAGTCCAGCTCGCGGAGCTGGCCCTCGATGTAGCCCTTGAGCTTCGTGCGGTACTCGCGCTCGAAGGTGCGGAGCTCGTCGATGCGGCCCTCGAGGACCTGGCGCTCCTTCTCGAGCGTCGCGGTCTTCGAGCGCTGCTCGGCCTCGGCCTCGGCGGCGATGCGCGCGGCGGTGGCGTGCGCCTCGGCGACGAGCGCGTCGCGCTTCTCGATGCCCTCGCGGACGTGCTCCTCGTGGAGCTTGCGGGCGAGCTTCAGCAGGCTGCTCGTGCTGGAGGTCTCGTCGTCCTCGTCGACGGCGGGGGCGGGGGCGGCGGGCGCCTGGGCGACGACGGGGGCCGGCACGGGCTCGGGCTCCGGGGTGGGCTCGGGCTCGGCGACGACCGGGGCCTGCTCGACCG
>NZ_QWGT01000010.1 GCF_003576405.1 Clavibacter lycopersici | reverse complement strand
CGCATCCGCGCCGACGCGCTCCCGGACGGCCTGCCCGCCGGCGACGCGGTCGCGACGCCCGGCTTCCGCCTGGAGGCGCGTCACGTGATCCACACGGTCGGCCCCGTCTGGTCGCGCTCGGAGGACCGCACCGCGGTGCTCGCGAGCGCCTACCGCCGCTCGGTCGAGGTGGCGGCGGGGCTGGACCTCCGCAGCGTCGCCTTCCCCGCGATCTCGGCCGGCGTCTACGGCTGGCCGGTCGACGACGCGGCGCGCGAGGCGGTGTCCGCGGTGCGCGAGGCGATCGCCGCTGGAGCGGGCGACGGGATCGAGCTGGTGCGCTTCGTGCTGTTCTCCGACGCGGTGCTCGCCGAGTTCGAGACGGCGCTCGCGTCCGGAGCCTGAGCCGGAAGGGAGGAACGGGACCCGGCCGGGGAAAGACGAACGCCGGCCCTGCCGTCGAGGACGGGGACCGGCGTGATGTGCCTGGACGCGGCGTCGATCCGCGGACCTTTCGATTTTCAGTCGAACGCTCTACCAACTGAGCTACCCAGGCGAGCGGGCGACTTGCGAGAAGACGCCCACATCGGACAGAAGCCCTCTCGTGAGAGAGGGCCTGCAATCCGTGGCGACCCTGACGGGACTTGAACCCGCGACCTCCGCCGTGACAGGGCGGCACGCTAACCAGCTGCGCTACAGGGCCTTGCATGTCGATCACATTGCCTGGTGACCCCAACGGGATTCGAACCCGTGTTAACGCCGTGAAAGGGCGCCGTCCTAGGCCACTAAACGATGGGGCCGCTCGCCCTGGCGGACCAGGTCTCGCAGCAACCGACACGTCAGCATAACCGCACTCCGGTCGAGGACTCAAATCGACCGGGCGCGCGAGGGGCCCTGCCGCGCGGGCATGCGGATCCGGCGGCGTGTCGCCTGCGCGCGCGCGAGCTCCGGGAGCGGTCCCCGGGCGTCCGCGGCGGCCTTGTCGCGGGTTCGCGACACGGCCAGCGCGCTGCCGCGGTGCGCCCCGTCCGCGGGGTTAGCCTTCGCTCGACCCTCCCGGGGAGGGGATCCCCCGCATGGATCCCCGCATCGGCGCGCTGTGCGCCGGGGAACCCCGTTGCTACTGTGAGAGCCGGTGAAGGCGTGACGGATGTGATCCGCGCTCCCCGCCGGCCCTGCAGGGAGGCACAGCCGGCCAGCCGGGCGACACGATGATCGGGATCACCATGCACCATGACCTCCTCCGGGGCTCGCGCTCCACGGGCGCCGCTCGGACGCGCCCGCGCGGTCGCCGCACCCTCCAGGCCATCGTCGCCATCGCCGCCGTGCTCCTCACCGGATCCATCGCCGCCCCGGCCCACGCCGACACGTTCGCCTCGTGGGAAGACGTGCAGAAGGCGCGCGGCGACGAGCAGGCGCAGCAGGCGCTCGTGCAGCGCATCAACGACGAGATCGCGTCCCTCCAGCAGAAGGTCACCGACGCGCAGGACCTCGTGACCAAGCGCGGCGAGGAGCACGACAAGGCCCAGCAGGAGGCCGACGACAAGTACGAGGACACCGTCCAGCTGCAGGCGAAGGTCGACGCGGCCGACGCGAAGGCCACGAAGTCGCAGGAGCAGGCCGCGGGCCTCGCCAAGCAGCTGATGCGCTCCGGCGGCCAGAACCTCTCCGGCACCCTCCTCCTCAGCGAGGGCGACGGCACGGACGACCTCCTCGACAAGCTGGGCACCATGAGCAAGGTCGCCGAGAAGTCCGACCAGATCTACGCGATCGCACTCCAGGACCGCAACGCCGCGAAGTCCCTCAGCGACCAGGCGCAGGTCGCCCTCACCGAGCTCGACGCGCTGAAGGCCAAGGCCGAGCAGCTCCTCGCCGACGCCGCCCAGGCCCAGGCCGACCTGGAGCAGGCGCTCGAGGACCAGAACGCGCAGAAGGCCGACGCCGACGCGAAGCTCGCGGTCATGGCGGAGAACCGCGAGGCCACCGAGGACGACTACCAGGCCGGCGTCCGCAAGCGCCAGGCGGACGCCGACGCGCTGGCCGCCAGCCAGGGCCGCGCGGGAGGCGACGTGTCGCCCGGCGCCATCAGCAGCACCGGCTGGACCGCACCGCTCCCGGGCGCGAACACGAGCGGCTACTACGGCCCGCGCTTCCACCCCATCCAGCACCGCATGATCTTCCACGCCGGCGAGGACCTCGTCCGCGGCTACAGCTGCGGCGAGACCCAGTACGCGGCGCACTCCGGCACCGTCGTGTTCGCGGGCTGGAACGGCGGGTACGGCAACTACATCCGCATCGACCACGGCGGCGGCGTCTCGTCGGCCTACGGGCACATCGTCAACGGCGGGACGCTCGTCCGCAACGGGCAGCAGGTCGTCGCGGGGCAGCCCATCGCGATCACCGGCACCACCGGCGGATCTACCGGCTGCCACCTCCACTTCGAGATCCGCATCAACGGGAACCCCACCGACCCGGTGGCGTTCATGCACGGCCAGGGCGTCTCCATCACCAGCACGCATTGACATGAGGAACGACATGACCCACCTCCGCCCGACCACGGTCGTCATCTCCACGATCGCCGTGGGCGTGATCGCGGTCTCCAGCGGCGTCGCCGCCCAGACCGCGTTCGCCGCCACCGACTACCCCTCGTGGGCCGACGTGCAGGCGGCGAAGGCGAACCAGGCCGACACGCAGGCGGCCATCGACCGCGTGACCGAGCTCGTGACGGGACTGCAGGAGTCCGCCGACCAGGCCAACACGGCCGCCATGGTCGCGGGGGAGAAGTACGCCGAGGCCCAGGCCGCGCGCGACGCGCAGGCCGAGAAGCTCGCCCGCCTGGAGAAGAAGGCGGACGAGGCGCAGGCCACGGCGCTCACCAGCCGGATGCGGGCGGGCCTCCTCGCCAGCCACCTCGCGCGGGCCGGCGGCCAGGACATCACCGCGAGCCTCTTCGCCTCCGACGGCGACGACGCGGAGGAGCTGCTGCGCTCGCTCGGCACCATGTCGAAGCTCTCCGAGAGCACGCAGACCGTGTACCAGCAGGCCCTCGCGGACCGCAACAGCGCCGCGTCGCTGAGCGACCAGGCGCAGGTCGCCAAGGACGAGCTCGCGCGCCTCGCCGACGAGGCCCAGAGGTCGCTCGACGAGGCGGACGCGGCCGCGGCGACGGCCCAGTCGGCGGTCGCCGAGCAGACCCGCAACAGCGACCAGCTCATCGCGCAGCTGGCGCTCCTCAAGGACTCGACCTCCGAGATCGAGGCGCAGTACATCCAGAGCATCACGCAGCCGCCGATCCCCGCGGCGGCCGCGGCGGCGGCGCCGTCCGACGGCTCCGGATCGGGCGGCGGCGCCTCGTCCGGCGGTGCATCCGGCGGCGGATCCTCCAACGGCGGCGGCGGATCCTCCTCCGGCGGCGGGTCGTCCAGCGCCCCGGCTCCGGCTCCCGCTCCCGCTCCCGCGCAGCCGGCTCCCGCGCCGGCGCCGCAGCAGCCCTCGCGACCGGCTCCCGCGCCCGCGCCCGCCCCGGCTCCCGCTCCGGCCCCGTCCGGCAACGCCGCGCAGGTCGCCATCGCGTTCGCCAAGGCGCAGCTCGGCGAGCCGTACGTCTTCGGCGGCGAGGGCAACGGCTGGGACTGCTCGGGCCTCGTGATGATGGCCTACCGCGCGGCCGGCATCGACGTCGGCGGCCACTCGGTGAGCAGCCAGTACAACAAGATGCAGGCCCAGGGACGGCTCGTCCCGTTCTCGCAGCGGCAGGCGGGCGACATCGTCTTCTGGAAGAACGGCAGCGGGTTCTACCACGACGCCATCTCGCTCGGCGGGGACACCATCATCGCGGCGCCGAAGCCCGGCGACGTGGTCAAGATCCAGGGCCTCTGGGGCGGCAGCGACCTCATGCCCTACGTCGGCCGACCCGGCTGACCCCCGCAGCCGGCCGATCCCGGCCCGCACGCGACGACGCCCGCCTCACCGCATCTGCGGGGGCGGGCGTCGTCGTGTCCGGCGTGCGGACTCAGGGCGTGACGCGGATCAGGCGTCCTCCTCCGGCTCGCCGGCGTGGCCGTCGTGGCCGCCCTCGGACTGCAGCTTCTCGAAGCCGGCCTGCACGATGCGCTCGGCCTCGGCCGCGCCGCCCCAGCCCTCCGTCTTGACCCACTTGCCGGGCTCGAGGTCCTTGTAGTGCTCGAAGAAGTGCTCGATCTCGTTGCGCGTCTGCTGCGGCACGTCGTCGATGTCCTGGATGTGGGCCCAGCGCGGGTCCTTCGCGGGGACGCCGATGACCTTGGAGTCGATGCCGGCCTCGTCGCTCATGTTGAACACGCCCACGGGGCGGATGGAGACGCCGACACCGGGGAAGACCGGGTACTCGAGGAGCACGAGCACGTCGACGGGGTCGCCGTCGAGGCCGAGGGTGTTCTCGAAGAAGCCGTAGTCGGTGGGGTAGACGAACGACGTGAAGAGCACGCGGTCGAGGTACACGCGGCCCGTCTCGTGGTCGACCTCGTACTTGTTGCGGGACCCCTTGGGGATTTCGACGACGACGTCGTAGCTGGCCATGCGCGTGCTCCTCGTGGTTCTGACGTGGGCGGATTGCTGCCATAACGTTAGTGGATGCCCTCCGACCGCCCCCGTCTCACCCCCGCCGTCGCGGACCTCAGGCGGGCGGTCCGCGAGGCGCTCGCGGCGCTCCCCGCGCAGCCGGCCGGATCCGTCCTGGTCGCCCTCTCCGGAGGCGCGGACTCGCTCGCCCTCGCCGCGGCCGCCGCCTTCGAGGGTCCCCGTGCGGGCGTCGCGGTGGGCGCCGTCGTCGTCGACCACGGCCTGCAGGAGGGATCCGCCGCGGTCGCCGCCCGGGCAGCGGACGCCGCGCGCGCCCTCGGCCTCGCACCGGTCGTCGCGACCCGGGTGCGGGTGGATCCGGGCGCCGGCCCCGAGGCCGCCGCCCGCGCCGCCCGGTACGCCGCGTTCGACGACGCGCTCCGGGAGACCGGATCCCGTGCCCTGCTCCTCGCGCACACCCTGGACGACCAGGCGGAGACCGTGCTGCTCGGGCTCGCCCGCGGATCCGGCGCCACGAGCCTGCACGGGATGGCGAGGTCCGCGCCGGCCCGCACCGCCGACGCCGTGTACCTGCGCCCGCTGCTCGGGATCCGCGCGGCCGTCACGCGCGCCGCGTGCGCCGACCAGGGCCTCGACCCCTGGCAGGACCCGCACAACGCCGACCCCGCCTACGCCCGCGTGCGCGTGCGCCACGAGGTGCTGCCCGTGCTGGAGCGCGAGCTCGGCCCCGGGATCGCCGAGGCCCTCGCCCGCACGGCCGACCAGCTGCGCGAGGACGACGACGCGCTCGAGCACTTCGCGGCCGAGATGGTCGAGGAGATCGCCGACCACGCCGAGGCCGGCATCTCCCTCGAGGTCGCCTCGCTCCTCGCCGCGCCGCCCGCGCTCCGGCACCGGCTGATCCGCCTGGCCGCGCGCGAGGAGTTCGCGGCGCACCTGACGAGGTCGCACGTCCTGGAGGTCGCGCGGCTCGTCACCGACTGGCACGGGCAGGGACCCCTGGACCTGCCGGGCGTTAGGGTCGTACGCAAGGACGAGCTCATCGTCCTCAGCGCCAGGACGACGGAAGAGTGACATGAGATCCACCGACATCGCCGACGACCTGACCGAGGTCCTCCACACCCAGGAGGAGATCCACGGGCGCATCGCCTCGATGTGCCGCGAGATCGAGCGGGACTACGCCGGGGAGGAGCTCCTCCTCGTGGGCGTCCTCAAGGGCGCGGTCATGGTCATGGCCGACCTCGCGCGCGAGCTCGCGCTGCCGATCCACATGGACTGGATGGCGGTCAGCTCCTACGGCTCCGGCACCAAGTCGAGCGGCGTCGTCCGCATCCTCAAGGACCTGGACGCCGACCTCACCGGCCGCCGCGTGCTCATCGTCGAGGACATCATCGACTCCGGCCTCACGCTCTCCTGGCTGCTCGCCAACCTGCGCTCGCGCGGTGCAGCGAGCGTCGAGGTGTGCGCCCTGCTCCGCAAGCCCGAGGCGGCGAAGATCGCGGTCGACGTGAAGTACGTGGGCTTCGAGATCCCGGACGACTTCGTCGTCGGCTACGGCCTCGACTACGCGGAGCGCTACCGCAACCTCCGCGACGTGGCCGTCCTCGCGCCGCACGTCTACAGCTGAGGCGCCCCGCTCCTCTCATCCGCCTCTTCGCCGGCGCACGTTCGGCTGGCGGCGAACACCGCGGCCACGCCCAGACGGCCGCTTGTATCCTCGAGACATCTCGTCGCCGTACGGCGCGGCACGGGCAGAAAGGTGTCGGGCCCGCGCCCCTACGCTCATGAACTTCAAGAAACTCCTCCGCAGCCCGATCCTGATCGTCGTCCTCGCCATCGTCGTGGTGTCGGTGGGCTTCAGCCTCATCACCGGATCCGGCTACAAGACCATCACCACGCAGCACGGCCTCGAGCTGATCCAGGACGGCAAGGTCGCCTCCGCCAAGATCATCGACGGGGAGCAGCGCGTCGACCTCACGCTCGCGAGCGCCGACGGCGACAACGGCACCATGGTGCAGTTCAACTACGTGGCGCAGCGCGGCGGCGAGATCGTCTCCGCCATCACCGACGCGAACCCCGCCGAGGGCTTCGACGACCAGGTGCCGCAGCCGAGCTGGCTGCTGTCGGCGTTCAGCATCCTGCTGCCGCTCCTGCTCATCGGCTTCTTCATCTGGATCATGTTCTCCGGCATGCAGGGCGGCGGGAACCGCGTCATGCAGTTCGGCAAGTCGAAGGCGAAGCTCGCCTCGAAGGACTCCCCGAAGGTGACGTTCGCCGACGTCGCCGGGTCGGACGAGGCCATCGAGGAGCTCGAGGAGATCAAGGACTTCCTCAAGGAGCCCGCGAAGTTCCAGGCCGTCGGCGCCCGCATCCCCAAGGGCGTGCTGCTGTACGGCCCTCCCGGCACCGGCAAGACCCTGCTCGCGCGCGCCGTCGCGGGTGAGGCGGGCGTGCCCTTCTACTCGATCTCCGGATCCGACTTCGTCGAGATGTTCGTGGGCGTCGGCGCGAGCCGCGTGCGCGACCTCTTCGAGCAGGCCAAGCAGAACGCGCCGGCCATCATCTTCGTCGACGAGATCGACGCGGTCGGCCGCCACCGCGGCGCCGGCGTCGGCGGCGGCAACGACGAGCGCGAGCAGACCCTCAACCAGCTGCTGGTGGAGATGGACGGCTTCGACGTCAAGACCAACGTCATCCTCATCGCGGCCACCAACCGGCCCGACGTGCTCGACCCCGCGCTCCTGCGCCCGGGCCGCTTCGACCGCCAGATCGGCGTCGACGCCCCCGACCTGCAGGGCCGCAAGCAGATCCTCGAGGTGCACGGGCGCGGCAAGCCGCTCGCCGCCAGAGTCGACCTCGAGGTCCTCGCGCGGAAGACCCCGGGCTTCACGGGCGCCGACCTCGCCAACGTCCTCAACGAGGCCGCGCTCCTCACGGCGCGCTCCAACGCGCAGCTCATCGACGACCGCGCGCTCGACGAGGCGGTCGACCGCGTGATGGCCGGGCCGCAGCGCCGCAGCCGCATCATGCGCGACCACGAGAAGCTCATCACCGCGTATCACGAGGGCGGCCACGCGCTCGCGGCTGCGGCCATGAACAACACGGATCCCGTCACCAAGGTCACGATCCTGCCCCGCGGCCGCGCCCTCGGCTACACGATGGTGCTGCCGCTGGAGGACAAGTACTCCGTCACGCGCAACGAGCTGCTCGACCAGCTCACGTACGCCATGGGCGGCCGCGTCGCGGAGGAGATCGTGTTCCACGACCCCACCACGGGCGCGTCGAACGACATCGAGAAGGCCACGTCCACGGCCCGACGCATGGTCACCGAGTACGGCATGAGCGCCAAGGTCGGATCCGTGAAGCTCGGCTCCAGCTCGGGCGAGCCGTTCCTCGGCCGCGAGCTCGGCGGCGGACGCGACTACTCGGAGGACATGGCCTTGACGGTCGACGCCGAGGTGCGGAAGCTCCTCGACGGCGCGCACGACGAGGCGTGGCAGGTCATCAACGACAACCGCGACGTGCTCGACCGCCTCGCGACCGAGCTCCTCGAGAAGGAGACGCTCGACCACGACCAGCTCGCCGCGATCTTCGCCGACGTGAAGAAGCTGCCGCCGCGCCCGCAGTGGCTCTCGAGCGACAAGCGCCCGCTGTCCGACCTGCCGCCCGTGCCCATGCCGCAGAAGGCGCCCATCGACCAGGGCGTCGTCGATGGCGCGGTCGACTCGGAGCCGCCGGCCGGCAAGCCGAAGCGCTCGCCCTTCCCGCGTCCCGCGACGGCCTGACCCGGTGGGCGTCGACAGGGCGCGCATCGAGGCGGCCGTGGCCGAGCTGATCCTGGCCATCGGCGAGGACCCGGGTCGGGAGGGCCTCGCGACCACCCCGGCGCGGGTGGCCGAGGCGTACGGCGAGTTCTTCGCGGGCGTGGGCGCGGATCCGCTCCGGCACCTGCGCGAGACGTTCCCGCTCCCCGGGACGGACGCGGCGCCGCAGCCCGTGATCGTGACGGGCATCGCGTTCCGCTCCATCTGCGAGCACCACCTGCTGCCGTTCACGGGCGTCGCGCACCTGGCCTACGTGCCGGGGGAGCGCATCGTGGGGCTCGGCCGCCTGCCCCGCGTGGTCGACGACCTCGCCTCGCGCCCGCAGATGCAGGAGCGGCTCGGCGAGCAGATCGCGGAGGCGCTCGAGCGCGGCCTGGGCGCACGCGGCGTGGCCGTGATCCTCGACGCGACGCACGGCTGCGTCACCGCGCGCGGCACCCGGCAGGCCGGGAGCACGACCATCACGATCGCGGCCCGGGGATCCCTCACGGAGCCCGCCGCGCGCGCCGAGGTGCTCGCGCTGCTGCCCACCGCGCCCGGTCGAGCGTGATCATGGCCGCACCGCGCACGCTCGTGATGGGGATCCTCAATGCGACGCCCGACTCCTTCAGCGACGGCGGACGCCACCTCGCCCTCGACGACGCGCTCGCGCACGCCCGTCGCATGGTCGCGGCGGGCGCCGAGATCGTCGACGTGGGCGGCGAGTCGACCCGGCCGGGCGCGCAGCGGGTCGTCGCCGCCGAGGAGCTCGCGCGCGTGCTGCCCGTGGTGCGGGAGCTCGCCGCCGAGGGCGTCACCGTCAGCGTGGACACCATGCGCGCCGCGACCGCCGAGGCGTGCATCGCCGCCGGCGCGCGGATCGTCAACGACGTCTCCGGCGGGCTCGCGGATCCGCGGATGGCGGCGGTCGTCGCGGGCGCCGACGTCGACTACGTCGCGATGCACTGGCGCGGCCACAGCGACACCATGGCCGCCCGCGCCTCGTACTCCGACACCGTGGGCGAGGTGCGCGACGAGCTCGGTGCCCGCGTCGAGGCGCTCGTGGCCGCGGGGGTGGATCCCGCCCGCATCGTCCTCGACCCCGGCCTCGGCTTCGCGAAGGACGCCGTCCACGACTGGCAGCTGCTCGGATCCCTCGACGCGTTCACGGGCCTCGGCCACCGCGTGCTCGTGGGCGCCTCCCGCAAGCGCTTCCTCGGGCGGCTGCTGCCGGACGGCGCGTCCGTCGAGGACCGGGACGTGCCGACCGCGGTCGTCAGCGCCCTGTCCGCGCGCGCCGGGGCGTGGGCCGTGCGCGTGCACGACGTCGCGTCCACCCGCGCCGCTCTGGCGGTCGAGGCGGCGTGGTCGCGCGGGCGGGCCGGGGCGCTCGACGCCGCAACCGCCGGGCCGGCCGCAGCCGCCGGTCTGTCAGAGTAGGAGCATGAGCGCCGTGAGCCAGGACCGTGTCGTCGTCTCCCCGCAGTCCGTGCTCGTGCGCATCGCCGCCGCCGCGCTCATCGCGTCCGTGATCCTGGGCGTCGGGCTGACCTTCCCCGCCGACCTCGCCGCAGAGGCCGGTGCGGGCGTCGTCGTCGCGAAGGTCGTCGCCGTCGTGCTCGGGCTCCTCGGATCCCTCGGCAGCGTCTACGCGTCCGTCGTGCTGCTCTCGCCCGTGCTCACGACCGCGGGTGCCGTGCTCTGGCCGGCCGCCGTCGTGCTGCTGGGCACCGCCCTCGGGATCGTCGGCGCCCTGCCGTTCGCGCCCGCCGCGGTCGACGGCGACGCGTCGCACCCGGTCTTGGGGCTCGTCGCCGCGGTGCTCGCCGTGCTCGGGATCGCCTGCGCCATCGCCTGGGCGGTGGTGCAGCGCCGCGTCGCGCGCCTCGCCGCGACGGCCCGTCGCGTCACCGAGACCGGCCGCCGCACGTCCGCGATCGTCACGGCCGTGCAGCGCCTCGACGGATCCGGCGACGCCGTCCGCGCGCGCCTCACGGTCGCCTTCACCGACGCCGACGGGCGCGACCACCACGTCACGCGCACCGTCACCACGGCCGACCGCCTGCTCCCGGCCGTCGGCGGCAAGCTGCCCCTCTGGTACGACCCGGCTGCCCCCGGCGACCTCCCGTCCATCGTCGTGGGCCGCTCATGGTGACCGAGCGCCCGACCGACCGGATCATCCTCACCGGGCTCCGGGTGCACGCCCACCACGGCGTGTTCGCGGAGGAGCGCCGCGACGGCCAGCCGTTCGTGATCGACCTCGAGGTCGCGCTCGACCTCGCCCCGGCGGGCGGCAGCGACGAGCTGGGCCGCACGCTGCACTACGGCGAGCTGGCCGAGGAGGTCGCGGCCGCCGTCGGGCGGGATCCCGTCGACCTCATCGAGACGGTGGCCGAGCGCGTCGCGGGCGTCGTGCTCGCGCATCCCGTCGCCCGGTCCGTCCGCGTGACGGTGCACAAGCCGGACGCGCCCATCGCCGTGCCGTTCGACGACGTGGCCGTCGTGATCGAGCGGGCGTCGATCCTTCCCGCCCCCGGCGCGACCGTGCGGGCGGTCGTGGCCGTGGGATCCAACCTCGGCGACCGGCGCGCGACCATCGAGCGCGCCGTCGCCCGCATCGACCAGGTGCCCGGGCTCCGCGTCGTCCGTGCCTCCGAGCTCGTGGAGTCCGTCGCCGTGACGCCCGCGGGGGAGGACCCGACGAAGCCCGGCTACCTCAACGGCGTCGTGCTGGTGGACGCGGGCATCGGGCCGCACGCGCTGCTGGACGCGCTGGCCGGGATCGAGCGCGACCTCGGCCGGGTGCGCGCCGAGCGATGGGGCGACCGCACGATCGACCTCGACGTCATCGCGCACGGCGATGCCCGGATCCACGACGACCGTCTCACCCTGCCCCACCCGCGTGCCGCCGAGCGCGCGTTCGTGCTCGGGCCGTGGATGCAGGCGGATCCCGACGCCGAGCTGCCCGGCCGCGGCCGCGTCGACGCGCTGCTCGCGGCGCTCGAGCCCGCATCCGAGCCCGTGCCCGCACCCGGATCCGTCTCCGCGGAGGCCCGTTCATGACCCGCACCCGCTCCTCCACCCTCATCGCCCTCCTCATCGCGGGCGCTGCCGTCGGCTGGTTCGCCGAGAACGCGCTCCTCATGAGCGGACGCGCGCTCCTCATCCCGCCGCTCACGCTCGGCGCGACGCTCCTCATCGTCGGGATCGTGCTGCTCGCCCTCGCCCGCCCCATCCGCCGCTCGACGCTCGGGCGCACCCCGGGCCGCGTGGATCCGTTCCGCGCCACGCGCGTCGTGCTGCTCGCCAAGGCGTCCGCGCTCGCGGGCGCGCTGCTCACCGGGGTCACCGGGGGAGTGCTGGCCTTCGTGCTGGCGCGGCCCGTGCTGCCCGGCGCGTCCTCGGTCGGGCTCGCGGTGGCCGGTACGGTGGGAGCCGTCGTCCTGCTCGTCGCCGGGCTGGTCGCCGAGCACTGGTGCACGGTCCCGCCCGACGACGGGGACGACACGCGTCCCGGGGATCCGGCGCGCGAGCTCTCGTAGGACCCCACCGCACCCCAGAGGAGCACCGTGACCGCGAACGTCGATCCGCAGGGCGTCTCGTGGCGCCGCGTCTCCCCGCGCCTGATCGGCGTCGAGCTGGTGGGCGGCGTGATCACGGCACTCGTCCTCGGCGGCATCGCCGTGTTCCTGTCCGTCGTCGGGGCGCCCGGCTGGATCCGCATCGTCCTCGGCGCCGCCGCGGTGCTCGAGCTGGTGGTGACCCTCGTCATCGTCCCCCGCCGCGTACGGGCCATGGGGTACCAGCTCCGCGAGGACGACCTCGTCTTCCGCCGCGGCATCATGTGGACGCGCGTCGTCGCCGTGCCCTACGGCCGGATGCAGCTCGTCGACATCACGCGCGGCCCCGTCGGCCGCGTGCTCGGCCTCGCCGACCTCAAGCTCGTGACCGCGGCGGCCGCGGCGGCCATCCAGATCCCCGGGCTGACGAACGTCGACGCCGAGGAGCTCCGCGACCGGCTCGTGGCCCTCGCCGAGACGCGCCGGGCCGGGCTGTGAGCGACCCGGGCCCCGAGGAGCGGGAGGCCCAGCCCGCCGGTGCCGATTCCGGCCCGGAGGCGCCTGCCGCGCCGCCCGCACCCGCCCCCGCACCCGATGCCGCGCCCGCCGTCCCCGCCGCCGAGGCCCGCATCGCCGAGGAGCTGACCGACGGCGACTGGCACCGCCTCCACCCGGCCACGCCCGTGCTCCGTGGCGGGATCGTGTTCATCGTCGCGATCGGCTTCCTCCTCTCCTCCCTGCGCGAGCAGCTCGTGGAGCAGTTCGTCCCCGGCCAGCGGCAGGACGGCGAGCAGGACCTCATCCCCATGCTCGTCGAGACCGGCAGCCTCATCTGGGTGATCCTCGCCCTCCTCGCCTTCACGCTGCTCGCGGTCGGCTTCTCCTACCTCTCGTGGCGGATGCACACGTTCCGCGTCACGGAGGAGACCGTCGAGGTGCGCAGCGGCATCCTCTCCCGCACGAACCGGCGGGCCCGGCTCGACAGGATCCAGGGCGTCAACATCGTGCGTCCGCTCATCGCGCGGCTGATCGGCGCGGCCAAGCTCGAGATCCAGGTCGCGGGCAACGACGCCAACCTCCCGCTGCAGTACCTCCGCTCGCGCGACGCCGACGCGTTCCGCCTGCGCGTCCTGCGGCTCGCGTCGGGTGCTCGCGCCGAGGCGGCCGGGTCCGGCCCGGCGGCGCCCGCGGCTCCCGGCTCCACCGCGCGCGGCTTCGTCGGATCCCGGGTCGACGACCTCCTCGCGCCCGAGCTGGACCCGGACGCCGCGCCGCCGCAGTCCGTCGTGCGCATCCCCGTCCCGCGCCTCATCGGCGCCGTGCTGCTCTCGGCGCCCACGGTCGTGCTCGTGCTGTTCGTGGCGGTGGGGATCCCGCTCATCGTGCGCTTCGAGGCCTGGTACCTGCTCGTGCCGCTGCTGCCGACGCTGCTCGGATCCGCCGGCTTCTTCGTGCGCCGCATCACGCGCTCGCTCCGCTACAGCGTCGCCGGCACGCCCGACGGCGTCCGCGTCGGGTTCGGCCTGCTCTCCACGAGCAACGACACCATCCCGCCCGGCCGGATCCACGCGGTCGAGGTCGTGCAGCCCCTGCTCTGGCGTGCGGCCGGCTGGTGGGAGATCCGCATCACGCGCGCCTCGCACTCCTCGTCCCCGGGCGCAGCCGGGCAGCAGAACACGTCGATCCTCCCGGTCGGCGACCGCCGGGACGTCGACCGCGTCCTCGGCCTCGTCCTGCCCGACCTCGTGGGGGACGAGGTGCTCGCGCTCGTCGCCGCGGGGATGACGGGACGCGGCGACGCCGACGACGGCTTCACCACGTCGCCGCGTCGCGCGCGGATCCTGAAGCCCTTCTCCTGGCGCCGCACGGGCTTCGCGGTCGACGCCTCCGCGTTCCTCGTCCGCCGCGGCATGATCTGGCGCCGCCTCGTCATCGTCCCGCACGCCCGCACGCAGGGCGTCGACCTCACGCAGGGCCCGATCGACCGCCGCCTCGACCTCGTGTCGGTGCGCGCCGCGACCGTCGCGGGTCCCGTGGACACGCGGCTCGGCGCCATCGACCGGGCCACGGGCATGGAGCTGTCGACCCGGCTGGTCGCGGCGGCCGTGGCGTCCGCCCGGTCAGACACGTCCGCGCACTGGGGCGCAGAGGCCGCGAGCTGGCCGGCGCCCGCATCGCCGGCCGCCCCCACCCCGTCCAGCTCCCAGGAGGACCCCGCATGACCGCCCCGTCCCAGCGCTCCGGCCGCCTCGGCGTCGGCATCGTCGGCGCGGGTCGCGTCGGCCCCGTCATCGGCGCGGCCCTCGCGGGCGCCGGCCACGCGATCACCGGCATCTCCGCGGTGTCCGAGGCCAGCCGCGAGCGCGCGGAGGCCATGCTGCCGGGCGTCCCGGTCCTCGAGATCCCCGACCTCATCGAGCGCAGCGAGCTCGTGATCCTCGCCGTCCCCGACGCGGAGCTCCCGGGCCTCGTCGCCGGGCTCGCCGCGACGGGCGCGTGGCAGGCGGGCCAGCTGGTCGTGCACACGTCGGCCGCGCACGGGATCCAGGTGCTCGCGCCCGCCTTCGCGTCCGGCATCATCCCGCTCGCCATCCACCCGGCGATGTCGTTCACCGGCACGAGCATGGACCTGAGCCGCATGGTCGACAGCTGGTTCGCCGTCACCGCTCCCGCGCCCGTGCTCCCCATCGCCCAGGTGCTCGTCGTGGAGATGGGCGGCGAGCCCGTCGTCGTGGAGGAGCGGGACCGCGCGGCCTACGCGGAGGCCATCGCCACCGCGACCACGTTCTCCACCGCCATCGTCGACCAGGCCGCCGGCCTCCTCGCGGGCATCGGCGTGGAGGAGCCCGGCCGCGTCCTCGGCCCGCTGATCCGCTCGGCCGTCGACGACGCGCTCCGCCGCTCCTCCCCGGCGGGCGGCGCGCGCCTCACCTCCGGCGACGTGCCGCTGCCGACGGACGAGGGCCACGAGCCGCACTAACCTGGTGCGTCCGCGTCCCGTAGCACCCGAAGCACCCAGGAGCCCCCAGGCATGACGATCCCCGCGCCCTCCGTCGTCACCGGCATCGCCGAGCTGCGCGCCCGCGTCCGCGACCACCGGGCCGCGCGCACCGCGGCGGGCGAGGCGCCCGTGGTCGTCCTCGTCCCCACCATGGGCGCCCTGCACGAGGGCCACCTGGCGCACGCCCGCCGTGCCCGTGAGCTCGGATCCCTCGTCGTCGTCTCGATCTTCGTCAACCCGCTGCAGTTCGGCGCCGGCGAGGACCTCGACGCGTACCCGCGCACGCTGGACGCGGACGTCGAGGCGCTCGCCGAGACGGGCGTCGACCTCGTGTTCGCGCCGTCGGCGGCCGAGATGTACCCGGACGGCCCCGCGCGCATCCGCGTCACGGGCGGATCCGTCGCCCTCACGCTCGAGGGCCGCTCCCGCCCGGGACACTTCGACGGCATGCTCACCGTCGTGGCGAAGCTCCTGCACATCTGCTCCCCGGACGTCGCCACGTTCGGCCGCAAGGACGCCCAGCAGCTGCACCTCGTCCGCCGGATGGTGCGCGACCTCGACCTGCCCGTGCGCATCGAGGACCTGGAGACGGTGCGCGAGCCCGACGGCCTCGCCCTCTCCAGCCGCAACCGCTACCTCGACGACCGCGAGCGCCGCGCCGCCCGTGTCATCCCGGCCGCGCTCGAGGCCGCCCAGAGCGCCGGGTCCCGCGGCATCGACGCGGTCATCGCCGCCGCGCAGTCCGTGGTGATGGGGGAGCCCGCGGTGTCGCTCGACTACTTCCAGGTGGTGGATCCCGCGACCTTCGAGTCCGTGGACGACGGCTTCACGGGCGTGGCGCTCGCCGTCATCGCGGCACGCGTCGGCGGCACGCGCCTCATCGACAACGATACGGTCGTCATCGCCTGACCCGCGTCGCTCCGGCAGCGCGACCCGGGTGGCCCCCGCGCGTGCCCCGGCCCCGCCCGCACCTGCGAGAATCGACGGGAGGCCGCTCGGCCGCGAAGAACCCACGACCCGCGAGGATCCGCCCGCACATGACCGACAGCCCCGGAACGCCCGTGACGCCCGCGACCGCCCCCGCTCCCGCCGTGGAGGGATCCGCCGAGGACGTCGCCGAGCAGAAGGCCGTGCGCCTCGCGAAGCGCGCCCGCCTCGAGGCCCAGGGCGGCCCCGGCGGCGGTGCGTATCCCGTGCAGGTCCCGGTCACCACCACGATCCCCGCGGTCCGCGCCGAGCACGGTCACCTCGAGCCCGGCGAGGAGACCGACCACGTGGTCGGCATCGCCGGCCGCGTCGTCCACTTCCGCAACACCGGCAAGCTCTGCTTCGCCACGCTCCAGGCGGGCGACGGCACGCGCATCCAGGCCATGATCTCGCTGGCCGAGGTCGGCGAGGAGGCGCTCGCCGCGTGGAAGGAGCTCGTCGACCTGGGCGACCACGTCTTCGTCGCCGGCCGCGTCATCGCGAGCCGCAAGGGCGAGCTGTCCATCATGGCGACGGAGTGGCGCATCGCCTCGAAGGCCCTGCTGCCCCTGCCGAACCTGCACTCCGAGCTCTCCGACGAGACCCGCGTCCGCAGCCGCTACCTCGACCTCATCGTGCGCGATCAGGCGCGCAAGAACGTGCTCGACCGCGCGAAGGTCAACGCCTCCATGCGCGAGACGTTCCGGAAGCGCGGCTACGTCGAGGTCGAGACGCCCATGCTCCAGGTGATGCACGGCGGCGCCTCCGCGCGTCCCTTCGTCACGCACTCCAACGCCTTCGACACCGAGATGTACCTCCGCATCGCGCCCGAGCTGTACCTCAAGCGCGCGGTGGTCGGCGGCATCGACCGCGTCTTCGAGATCAACCGCAACTTCCGCAACGAGGGCGCCGACTCGACGCACAGCCCCGAGTTCGCGATGCTCGAGGCCTACGAGGCGTACGGCGACTACACGTCCATCGCCGAGCTCACCCAGACGCTCGTGCAGGACGCGGCCATGGCCGTCGCCGGCGGCCACGTCGTCACGTGGGCGGACGGCACGGAGTACGACCTCGGCGGCGAGTGGGACCGGATCTCCATGTACGGCTCGCTCAGCGCGGCCGCGGGCGTCGAGATCACCCCCGCCACGAGCGTCGACGAGCTGCAGGCCATCGCCGACCGCGAGGGCGTCGTCGTGCACCTCAGCACGCACGGCAAGCTCGTCGAGGAGCTCTGGGAGCACTTCGTGAAGGGCTCGCTCGAGCGCCCCACCTTCGTCCTCGACTTCCCCGTGGAGACCTCGCCGCTCACGCGCGCGCACCGCTCCATCGAGGGCGTCGTCGAGAAGTGGGACCTCTACATCCGCGGCTTCGAGCTGGCCACGGGCTACTCCGAGCTCGTGGATCCCGTCGTGCAGCGCGAGCGCTTCGTCGACCAGGCGCGCCAGTCGGCGCGCGGCGACGACGAGGCCATGCCGCTCGACGAGGAGTTCCTCCGTGCCCTCGAGCACGGCATGCCGCCCTCGGGCGGCATGGGCATGGGGGTCGACCGGCTCCTCATGGCCATCACCGGTCTCGGCATCCGCGAGACCATCCTGTTCCCCCTAGTGAAGTAGGCGACCATGCCATTAGGCCCCGACGGCTCGAACCCGAAGAAGCCCACCACCGCGCGCTACGCCCTCTGGATCATCGTCGGCGGCATCGCCGTCGTCATGATCGGCCAGGGCGTCTACGGCATCCTCACCTAGAGCGCGGCGTATCCTCCTCACATGGATGATTTCTGGGCGAGCGCGATCTGGTCGATCCTCCCCACCCTCGGCGTGGGCCTGATCTTCTGGTTCATCATGCGCGCCGTCATCCAGGCGGACAAGCAGGAGCGCAAGGCGTACGCCGCCATCGAGGCGAAGGAGCGCGCCCGCATGGGCGTCCCCGCGCCCGACGCCGACCGCTAGCGCCCGCCGCCGCGGACCTCGATCCGCCGCCTCGCGCATCGCGTCACGCCCACGGCGAACAGGGGCATGCACTGCCGGGACCCGTCGTTACTCTCTACATATCGGCGCCGGCCCCCTGCCCCGGTGCCCAGGGAGATACAGATGTTCGAGAGATTCACCGACCGCGCTCGTCGCGTCGTCGTCCTGGCCCAAGAAGAGGCCAAGATGCTCAACCACAACTACATCGGGACCGAGCACATCCTGCTCGGCCTCATCCACGAGGGCGAAGGCGTGGCCGCCAAGGCCCTGGAGTCGCTCGGCATCTCCCTCGATGCCGTCCGCGAACAGGTCCAGGACATCATCGGCCAGGGCCAGCAGCAGCCCACGGGTCACATCCCGTTCACGCCGCGCGCCAAGAAGGTCCTGGAGCTGTCGCTCCGCGAGGCCCTCCAGCTCGGCCACAACTACATCGGCACCGAGCACATCCTGCTCGGCCTGATCCGCGAGGGCGAGGGCGTCGCCGCGCAGGTGCTCGTCAAGCTCGGCGCGGACCTCAACCGCGTGCGCCAGCAGGTCATCCAGCTCCTGTCCGGATACCAGGGCAAGGAGGCGGTCGCCGTCGGCGGTGAGGCGCAGCAGAGCCAGCAGGCGGGCTCCACGGTCCTCGACCAGTTCGGGCGCAACCTCACCCAGGCCGCGCGCGACGGCAAGCTCGACCCCGTCATCGGACGCGAGAAGGAGATCGAGCGCGTGATGCAGATCCTGTCGCGCCGCTCCAAGAACAACCCCGTCCTCATCGGCGAGCCCGGTGTCGGCAAGACCGCCGTCGTCGAGGGCCTGGCGCAGGCCATCGTCAAGGGCGACGTCCCGGAGACGCTGAAGGACAAGCAGCTCTACACGCTCGACCTCGGCTCGCTCATCGCCGGGTCCCGCTACCGCGGCGACTTCGAGGAGCGCCTCAAGAAGGTCACCAAGGAGATCCGCACGCGCGGCGACATCATCACCTTCATCGACGAGATCCACACCCTCGTCGGCGCGGGTGCCGCCGAGGGCGCGATCGACGCGGCCAGCATCCTCAAGCCGCTCCTCGCGCGCGGCGAGCTGCAGACCATCGGCGCCACCACGCTCGACGAGTACCGCAAGCACTTCGAGAAGGACGCGGCCCTCGAGCGCCGCTTCCAGCCCATCCAGGTCGCGGAGCCGTCGCTGCCCCACACGATCAACATCCTCAAGGGCCTGCGCGACCGGTACGAGGCGTTCCACAAGGTGTCCATCACCGACGGCGCCATCGTCTCGGCGGCGAACCTCGCCGACCGCTACATCGCCGACCGCTTCCTGCCGGACAAGGCCATCGACCTGATCGACGAGGCCGGCGCCCGCCTGCGCCTCTCGATCCTGTCGGCGCCGCCGGAGCTCCGGGAGTTCGACGAGCGCATCTCCACGGTCCGCGTGGCCAAGGAGACCGCCATCGAGGACCAGGACTTCGAGAAGGCCGCGAGCCTGCGCGACGAGGAGAAGAACCTCCTCGGCGAGCGCCTCCGCCTCGAGAAGCAGTGGCGCTCGGGCGACGTCCGCACCACCGCCGAGGTCGACGAGGGCCTGATCGCCGAGGTGCTGGCCCAGGCCACGGGCATCCCGGTGTTCAAGCTCACGGAGGAGGAGTCCTCGCGGCTCGTCTTCATGGAGAAGGCCCTGCACCAGCGGGTCATCGGCCAGGAGGAGGCCATCTCGGCCCTGTCCAAGACCATCCGCCGCACGCGCGCCGGACTCAAGGACCCCCGTCGCCCCTCGGGATCGTTCATCTTCGCCGGCCCCACGGGCGTCGGCAAGACGGAGCTCGCGAAGGCCCTGGCGGAGTTCCTCTTCGACGACGAGGACGCCCTCATCTCGCTCGACATGAGCGAGTACGGCGAGAAGCACACCGTGAGCCGCCTCTTCGGCGCCCCTCCCGGATTCGTCGGCTTCGAGGAGGGCGGCCAGCTCACCGAGAAGGTGCGCCGCAAGCCGTTCTCCGTGGTGCTGTTCGACGAGATCGAGAAGGCCCACCCGGACATCTTCAACTCGCTCCTCCAGATCCTGGAGGAGGGACGCCTGACGGATGGCCAGGGCCGCGTGGTCGACTTCAAGAACACGGTCATCATCATGACCACCAACCTCGGCACCAAGGACATCACGGGTGCCCCGGTCGGGTTCCAGGTCGAGAACAACGCCGCGAACTCGTACGAGCGCATGAAGGGCAAGGTCAGCGAGGAGCTGAAGAAGAACTTCAAGCCCGAGTTCCTCAACCGCGTGGACGACACCATCGTGTTCCCGCAGCTGTCGAAGCCCGAGCTGCTCCAGATCGTCGACCTGTTCGTGAAGCGCCTGTCGGACCGCATGATGGACCGCGACCTCACGATCACGCTCGAGACCGCCGCGAAGGAGCGCCTCATCGAGGTCGGCTTCGATCCGTCGCTCGGCGCCCGGCCCCTCCGCCGCGCGGTGCAGCACGAGATCGAGGACCGCCTCTCCGAGCGCATCCTGCAGGGTGAGCTCAACGCGGGCGACCACGTGCACGTGGACTACGTGGACGGGAAGTTCACGTTCCTCACCACGCAGCGCGAGGGCATCTCGGTCGCGGCCGGCATCGGCACGGGGACCGGCACGCCGGACCTCGCCATCACCAGCGAGTAGCGCGTACCAGCGCGCAGCACGACGCCGACGGCCCGTCGTCCCCGAGAGGGGGCGGCGGGCCGTCGCCGTGTCCGCAGGCTGCGGGTGCGCCGCATCCCGGTGTCGCCCCGTCCGGCCGCGGGCCAGGATGGACGAGGGGCGGAACCGCCCCACGAAGGAGATGCTCGCTGATGAGAACCGCCGTCACCGGAGGCTCGGGGAAGCTCGGCCGCCACGTCGTGGCCGACCTGCGCGCCCACGGACACGAAGTCACCAACATCGACCAGGTGGGGGAGCGCGGATCCGGCTACGTCCGCGTCGACACCACCGACTACGGGCAGGTGGTCGACGCGCTGTTCGGCGTCCAGGACCTGCACGACGGGTTCGACGCCGTCGTGCACCTCGCTGCGATCCCGGCCCCGGCGATCCTCAGCGACGTGGCCACGTTCCACAACAACATGCTCACGAGCTTCAACGTCTTCCAGGCCGCGCGCCGGGCGGGCATCCGGAAGATCGTCTACGCCTCGAGCGAGACCGTGCTCGGCCTGCCGTTCGACGTGCCGCCGCCCTACATCCCCGTGGACGAGGAGTACCCGGCGCAGCCGAACAGCACGTACTCGCTCGTGAAGCACCTCGAGGAGCAGATGGCCATCGAGCTGTGCCGCTGGGATCCCGAGCTGCAGGTCACCGCGCTCCGCTTCTCCAACGTCATGGACGTGGACGACTACGACGCCTTCCCGGGATTCGACGACGACGCGCTCGCCCGCAAGTGGAACCTGTGGGGCTACATCGACGGCCGCGACGGCGCCCAGGCCGTCCGCAAGGCGCTCGAGCACGACGCGCCGGGCTTCGACCGCTTCATCGTCGCCAACGCCGACACCGTCATGAGCCGCTCGTCCGCCGAGCTCGCCGCCGAGGTGTTCCCGGGCGTCGAGGTCACGAAGGAGCTGGGCGAGCACGAGACGCTGCTGTCCATCGACAAGGCCCGCCGGATCCTCGGCTACGAGCCCGAGCACACCTGGCGCGACCACGCGCCGGCCGCCACGGGCGACGACCCGGTCGCGGGGCACCCCTCGTGAAGTACGTGCGCCTGGGCAGCACGGGGACCGAGGTCTCGGCCATCGCGCTCGGCTGCATGAGCTACGGCGAGCCGACGCGCGGCAACCACGCGTGGACGCTCTCCGAGGAGGACTCGATCCCGCTCATCCGCCGCGCGGTCGAGCTCGGGATCACCTTCTTCGACACGGCGAACGTGTACTCCGACGGGTCGAGCGAGGAGATCACCGGCCGTGCGCTGAAGGCGATGACGAAGCGCGAGGAGGTGGTCATCGCCACGAAGGTGCACGGCGCCATGGGGGAGGGGCCGAACTCGCGCGGGCTGTCGCGGAAGCACATCATGTGGCAGATCGACGAGAGCCTCCGCCGACTCGGGACGGACTACGTCGACCTGTACCAGATCCACCGCTTCGACCAGGCGACGCCGCTCGAGGAGACGCTCGAGGCGCTCCACGACCTCGTGCAGGCCGGCAAGGTGCGCTACCTCGGCGCCTCGTCGATGGACGCGTGGCGGTTCTCGAAGGCCCTGCACCTGCAGCGTGCGAACGGCTGGGCGCGGTTCGTCACCATGCAGGACCACTACAACCTCGTCAACCGCGAGGAGGAGCGCGAGATGCTGCCCCTCTGCGCCGACGAGGGCATCGGATCCCTCCCGTGGAGCCCGCTCGCCCGCGGCCGCCTCACGCGCGACTGGGACGCGACCACGGCGCGCAGCGAGACGGACGAGTTCGGCAAGACGCTCTACGCGGCCCAGGAGGACTCGGATCGCCGGGTCGCCCGGGCCGTCGCCGAGGTGGCCGAGGCGCGCGGGGTGCCCCGGGCGCAGGTCGCGCTGGCCTGGGTGTCGCGGAACCCGGTCGTCACGGCGCCGATCGTGGGCGGCACGAAGGCGTCGCACATCGAGGACGCCGTCGCGTCGCTCGACCTCGAGCTCACGGACGACGAGGTCGCGAGGCTCGAGGAGCACTACGTGCCGCACGCGGTCGTCGGCTACTGACCGCACCGGGGATCGCCCGCGCCGCCCGACTTGCGCGGACGATCCCCGTCACCTACTCTTAGCGGAGCCACAGACCGCTGGTCGTCGGCGTGCCTCCGCGAGGGGATGCGCCGGACGAAGGTTCACTCAGGTGAAGGCCCGCGCAGGTGATCGAAGCAAGAACCGCGCACGCCCCATGGGGCCTGCGCGTCACTCCCGCTCCGGCCTCCTGTGCCGGGGCGTTTCTCATGTGTGCAGCCGGGGGCTGCCAGCACCTCGCACCGCTTCCGCGGTGTCGGGGAACCACGTGATAAGGAGTGCCATGGCGAACAAGGAAGCCTCGGTCGCCGAGCTCGCGGAGAAGTTCCGCAGCTCGAACGCCGTACTGCTCACCGAGTACCGCGGTCTCACCGTTGCCCAGCTCAAGCAGCTGCGGAAGAGCATCAGTGCAGACGCGACCTACGCCGTGGTGAAGAACACGCTGACCAAGATCGCGGCGAACCAGGCGGGGATCTCGTCGTTCGACGACGAGCTCGTCGGCCCGTCCGCGATCGCGTTCGTGCACGGCGACACCGTCGCCGTCGCGAAGGCTCTGCGCACCTTCACCAAGGCCAACCCTCTTCTCGTCGTGAAGGGCGGTTACTTCGACGGCAACCCCCTGACGGCGGACGAGGTGAACAAGCTCGCCGACCTCGAGTCGCGGGAGGTGCTGCTCGGCAAGCTGGCCGGCGCCTTCAAGGCCTCGCTCTTCGGCGCGGCGTACCTGTTCAACGCACCGCTCTCGCAGGCCGTACGCACCGTCGAGGCGCTGCGCGAGAAGCAGGAATCGGCTCAGTAGCACCCCTCGGGTCCCATCCCCGGGGCGCGATGCACTGATCCAACGAGACACCACACCAACCCAAGGAGATACATCATGGCAAAGCTCTCTAACGACGAGCTCATCGAGGCCTTCAAGGAGCTCACGCTCATCGAGCTCAGCGACTTCGTCAAGAAGTTCGAGGAGGTCTTCGAGGTCACCGCCGCGGCCCCCGTCGCCGCTGCCGCCGCCCCCGGCGCCGCTGCCCCCGCGGAGGAGGTCGAGGAGAAGACGTCCTTCGACGTCGTCCTCGAGGCCGCTGGCGACAAGAAGATCCAGGTCATCAAGGAGGTGCGCGCCCTCACGAGCCTCGGTCTCGGCGAGGCGAAGGCGCTCGTCGACGGAGCCCCCAAGGCCGTCCTGGAGGGCGCCAACAAGGAGGCCGCCGACAAGGCCAAGGCGCAGCTCGAGGCCGCGGGCGCGACGGTCACCGTCAAGTAGCTCGTACCACCGCACAGCGCTCAGGGCGCCGATCCCCATGGGGGTCGGCGCCCTGCGTCGTCCCCGGGCACCGCGACGCCGACGCGGCCGGTCCCGGTGCGTCAGGCGGAGGATCCCGGCCGCAGGTCGTGGCCCAGCGCGCGCGCCCGCTCGACGGCCTCGGCGCGCGACGTCGCGTCGAGCTTGCGGTAGACGCTCCGCACGTGCGACTTCACGGTGTTCGGCGAGATGAACAGGCGGCCGGCGATCTGCGCGACGGTCAGCCCGTCCGCGAGGCACGCGACGATGACCCGCTCGCGCTCCGTGAGCGGGGCGACGCGGACGGGCGCCGCGGGCCCGCGGTCGGCGCGCATGCCCTCGAGCATGCGGCGCACCTCCGGCAGCTGGTCGCGCTCCAGCGCGCGGTCGAGCAGTGCCGACGAGGCCGCGGCGGGGAAGACCGCGAAGGACCGCAGGATCCCGGTCGACGTCGCGTGCCGGGCCGCCCGGTCGTAGGCGTGGTCGCTGCGGGCCCGGTCGCCCAGCCCGCTGTGCGCGGCGGCGACCACGAGGAGCACGTCGGCGAGGGTCCGCCCCGAGTGCCCGTCTCCGAGCGCCAGGCAGTCGGCCATCTCCGCCAGCGCGCCCGCGTGGTCGCCCGCGAGCACGCGCAGGCGGCCGGCGACCGTCGCCGGGCAGGTGGAGTGGTGCTCGGTCGGCGCGAGCGTGCGGACCACGTCCCATGCCGCGGCCGTCTGCCCGAGGTGCGTGAGGAGCGACGCGCGCAGGGTGTCCCGCATGATCGGCACGGGCCCGTGCTCCTGCCAGGCCGTCCCGAGATTGTGGAGGCGACGGAGGTGGTCGAGCGCGTCGAGCCGGAGACCGTCGATCGCCGCGACCGTCGCCTCCGCGTGGCGTCCCAGCAGCTCCCAGTCGGTGCCCGCGCAGGTCCGAGTGAGGTCGTCGAGGAGGGCGCGGGCGTCGTCGCGTCGCGTCTCGTCGACGGCGATGAACGTCGCGGCGATCTCCGCCGGCGCGCGGAAGCCGCTCCGCGCGAGCTCCGGCCCGGATCCCGCTGCCGACAGGAGCTCCCGCGCGCGCCCCACGAGCTCCCGCGCCTCCTCCATCTCGCCCAGGCAGTAGGCCACGTACGCGAGCGCGCCGCGGCATTCGAGCCGGTCCGTCAGCACGAGGTGGCGGGCCGAGAGGGCCTCGGCGGTGCGCAGCTCGTCCCGCGCGGCCGTGAAGGCGCCGAGGTGCGTGAGGACCAGCCCGTGCTGGAGGGCGACCGCCGCCTGCAGGGAGATCCGGGTGGCCAGCGGCATGTCGCGCTCGGTGTCGAGGATCCGCCGCGCCTCGACGAGGGACGCGCGAGCCTGGGCGAGGCGGCCGACCCGGCGGTCGCCCACCGCACGGTGCACGAGCACGGCCGCGCGTGTGACCGGCGCGGGCGGAGGGTCCGCCGTCAGCAGGAGGTCGACGGCCGAGCGGTAGGGGAGCGACGCGCGCCGGTCGGTCTCCGAGGCGCCGCGGTAGGTGGCGGCCAGCCCTGCCACGAGCCACGCGTCGTCCTCCCACGCCGCGGGGGAGACGCGGTCGTAGAGGTCGCGGACGCGGTGCGGCTGCAGGTCGACGTGGTGCGGCCAGGCCAGCGCGATCGCGTGCGCGGCGGCCGTCGCGTCGCCGCGTCCGAGCGCCTCGTCCACGGCGCGCTCCAGGCCGTCGACCGTGGGGACGTCGGCCATCGCACCTCCTGCGAGCGGATCCGGCGCGGGTCCAGCCGGGATGAGGTCCACGCTAGGGCGATCACGGTCCCTGCGGCGCGATGGATCGGGCCGGGTGTCGGCTGGAGGCCCCCCAGCTCGGGGGGCGCGCATGGCGCTCGACATATCCATAGCCCAGCTATATGATTGCTGCATGACCTCGAACGCAGCGGATCTCCGCGCCGTCCTCGGCGACCTGGTGACCGCCGGGCACCGCCTCACGCGCCTCGCCGCGCACGAGGTCGGCGGCTCGAGCTCGCCCGCCATCTGGCGGACGCTGTCCGTGCTCGTGACCTGGCCCGGTGGCATGCGCCTCGGCGCCCTCGCCGAGCACAGCCGCGTCTCGCAGCCCACGACCACCAAGATCGTCCGCTCGCTCGTCGGCCAGGGGTGGATCGCGCAGGTGACGGATCCGTCCGACGCCCGCGCGACCCTGCTCGAGATCACGCCGGACGGACGCGCCGCGCTCGACGACTGGCGCGACCGCCTGGCCACCGCGCTCCTGCCGCGCTTCGCCGACCTCCCCGCCGACGACGTCGCCGTGCTCGCGCGGGCCGTCGAGGTCGTCATGTCGCGCATCGACGCCGAGCCCGGGCCCGCCCGCGCCTGAACCGCGCCCGACCGCGCCGCCCGCACCATCCCATCCGCACCGATCCCAGGAGGCGACACCGCACCCGTGTCCACCCAGCCGCACGCGTCGTTCCGCGACATCTTCCGCCAGCCCCGCTCCGTCTTCGCCGTCGCCTTCGCGTGCGTCATCGCGTTCATGGGCATCGGGCTAGTCGACCCGATCCTCCCCGCCATCGCCGAGAGCCTCGACGCCACCGCGACCGAGGCGGAGCTGCTCTTCACGAGCTACCTGCTCGTCACCGGGCTCGCCATGCTCGTCACGAGCTGGATCTCCAGCCGCATCGGCGCCAAGCGCACCCTCCTCATCGGCCTCGCGATCATCGTGGTCTTCGCGGCGGCGGCGGGCCTGTCCCAGGACGTGGAGCAGGTCATCGGCTTCCGCGCCGGCTGGGGCCTCGGCAACGCGCTCTTCATCTCGACCGCGCTCGCGACCATCGTCGGATCCGCGTCCGGCGGCACCGCGTCGGCGATCATGCTCTACGAGGCGGCGCTCGGCCTCGGCATCGCCATCGGCCCGCTCCTCGGCGGCCTCCTCGGCAGCTGGAGCTGGCGCGGCCCGTTCTTCGGCACGGCGACCCTCATGGCGGTCGGCTTCGTCGCGATCCTCGCCCTGCTCGGCAAGGACGACGCGCCCCGCGCGCCCATGCGCCTGTCCGCCCCGCTGCGCGCGCTGCGCACCCCGGCGCTCGCGGTGCTCGCCGCCGCCGCGCTGTTCTACAACATCGGCTTCTTCGTGCTGCTCGCGTACACGCCGTTCCCGCTGGGCTTCGACGCCATCGGCCTCGGCCTCACCTTCTTCGGCTGGGGCGTCGGCCTCGCGATCACCTCGGTGCTCGTCGCCCCGCTGCTCACGAGGCGGATGGCGCGCACCTCGGTCCTCCGGCTCGTGCTCCCGCTCCTCGCCGCCGACCTCGCCGCGGCGGGCCTGGTGGTCCGCTCCTCGTCGGGCCTCGTGATCTGCGTGATCGTCGGCGGGCTCCTCCTCGGCGTCCTCAACACCGTGCTCACCGAGTGCGTGATGGAGGCGACGGACCACCCGCGCAGCGTCGCGTCCTCCGCGTACTCGTCCGTCCGGTTCCTCGGCGGCGCCATCGCGCCGCCCGCGGCGACGGAGCTCGCGAACCTCTTCTCGGACGCGACGCCGTACTACGCCGCGGCCGGATCCGTGCTCGTCGCCCTCGTGATCGTGGTGGTCGGCCACCGCTGGCTGCGCCGGGTCGACGCTGAGCCGGTCGACGCGCTCGAGGAGGCGCAGGCCGTCACCGCGGGCGACGCCTGACGCCCGGCCCGCGCATCCTCGCGCCCCCGGCCCCGCCC
>NZ_QWGT01000009.1 GCF_003576405.1 Clavibacter lycopersici | reverse complement strand
CGCCGTGCGCGGGCCGGCCGCCGAGCAGGTCGACGAGGAGCGCGTCGTGGACGGCGGTGTCCCACGGCAGCCCGTCGGCGGACATCTCCGCGGCGACGAGCGCCCCGGCCGACTCAGCCGCCAGGAGGAGACGCAGGCGGCCGGGCTCCGCGCTGCCCGCGACCGCCTCGAGCTGGAGCCGCAGCTCGGCGACGAGCTCGTCCGGCGATCGGCCCTCGGGGGCATCGAGGTCTTCGAAGAGCGTCGCGGACGCGGACGCCTCGCGCTCCATCGGCGCGGCGCGGTCCCAGGGGCCGGCGGGCATCCGGGCGAGCGCGCTCTCGGCCGTCTGCGTCGAGAGCCGGAGGATCGCGTGGCAGAGCCGCAGGTCGTGGCAGCGGGCGACGCGCACGCCGGCCGCGATCAGCTGGCGCGCCCAGACGGCGGTGTCGTCCCACACCCAGCGGGGCGCGGGATCCGCCCGCTCGCGTGCCGCGGCGATCGCCGGCCACTCCGCGGAGCTCACGTCGCGCACGCCGGTGACGGTGCCGGTCGCGTCGAGGTCGACGAGCCGCACGCCGGAGGGCGTCCGCGCGACCAGGATGTGCATGCCCTCATCATCCCGCGCGCGTCCGACCCCGGGCCGCGCTCGTGGGTGCCCGCCGCTCCCCCACAGGGCGTCACGCAGGGAAACACCGCACGCGAATTCGCCCGCATCCCCCGCTCGCACGGTTTCACCCGCTAGGGTTGGACACAAGTCGTCAGGTCCTCACGATCCGCCCGGTCCGCCGGAGGGGTCACGAGGGGCAGGCGACCCGCGGTCCCGGGTCCCGGGATCGATGCATCTCTTTTGAAGGAAATTTCGTCATGGCAACAGGCACCGTCAAGTGGTTCAACGCTGAAAAGGGCTTCGGCTTCATCGCTCCCGACAACGGAACCGCGGATGTGTTCGCTCACTACTCCGCGATCGCGACGGGCGGCTACAAGTCGCTCGACGAGAACCAGAAGGTCGAGTTCGAGGTCGCCCAGGGCCCCAAGGGTCCTCAGGCTGAGAACATCCGCCCGCTCTAATGCCACCCGCTCGCCTCTGGTGAGCGCAGCACGCTGAGCTTCCGAGAACGGCTCCGACCATGTGGTCGGGGCCGTTCTCCATTTAACGCGGGTCCCCGCATGCGGGACCATGGACCGTGCCCTCCTACCGCATCACCATGACCGTCGGCGCGCTCCGGCCGGGCGCCGATCCCGCCGCGGTGCTCCCGGCCGCCGCTGCCGAAGCCGCCCGGATCGCCACCCTTGAGGCCAACGACATCCAGGTCGTGCGCGGTGAGCCCCGGCTCACCGTGCGCTTCACCGCCGACGACGACGCGGGAGCCGAGCGCATCGCGGCCGCCGTCCGGGCTCGAGCCGCCGAGCTCGTCGACGTGCCGCGCGCCAGCATCACGCGGCGGGACGGGGGCACCTGGACGCGGATCTGATCCGCCCGGCAAGGAGCGGCAGCCCTCATGGGCCGGGCATGTCCGAGCAAGGGATACCACGATGATCGCGTCCGCGGCACGTCGGTAACGCTGGGTAATCGCTGTAGTCTCGACTCCAAGAGCCGACGGTGACTCAGGGGGACGCACCATCGGCTTGGGGGGACGATGATCGAACAGCAGGCGACGCACGACGACGCACGAGAGGCAACCGCTGCGCGAGGACGCGGGCGAGACAGATCCGCCAACAGCCTCGTGGGCGCCTCAGGGCCTGAGAGTGAGCGCAGCGACGCGCGAGCTCACGAGTGGCGACGCACCTATGCGATCGGCCTCGTGATCACGGACCTCCTCGTCCTGATCTGGGTCGTCTTCGGCGTCCAGATCGCATGGTTCGGGTTCGAGACCTCGGATGTGCAGTTCACTGGCCGCCCCGAGGACGTCGCCGTCAGCTATTCGGTCATATCGGTCGTCATCATCGCCAGCTGGATGGTCGCCCTCGGCCTGTACGGCACGCGCGGCTACCGGGTGCTCGGCACGGGGCCGCAGGAGTACCGGTTGATCCTGGACGCCACCGTGCGGCTCTTCGGCCTGGTCGCGATCGTCGCGTTCCTCGGCCGCATCGACTTCGCTCGTGGCTACATCATCATCGCCCTGCCCCTGGGCCTCGTCACGCTCGTGCTCAGTCGGTGGATGTGGCGGCAGTGGCTCAACGTGCAGCGCGCCAAGGGCCGCTACTCGTCCCGCGTGCTGCTCATCGGATCCGAGGCGTCCACGGGATTCCTCGCCCGCGAGCTCGCCCGCCAGCCCTACGCCGGCTACCACGTGGTGGGTGCGTGCATCCCCTCGGGCGTCATCGCGGCGACGCTGCCCGGCACCGGGATCCCCGTGCTCGGCAAGCTCGACGACCTCCAGGCCGCCATGCGCGCGGTCGACGCGGACACCATCGTCATAGCCAGCAACGACGAGCTGTCCCCGGAGCGGATCCGCGAGCTCAGCTGGTCGCTCGAGCCCGGACGCCAGCACCTCGTGGTGGCACCCAGCCTCACCGACATCGGCGGTCCCCGCATCCACACCCGCCCGGTCGCGGGTCTGCCGCTCATCCACGTGGAGACGCCGCGCTACGAGGGCACGAAGCTCTTCGCGAAGCGGGCGTTCGACATCGTCGCGAGCACGCTGATCCTCGTCGTCGCCTCTCCCCTGTTCCTCGTCATCGCGATGACCATCCGGCTCAGCACCCCTGGCCCCGTCCTCTTCCGGCAGGAGCGCGTCGGCATCAACGGGCGCCCGTTCCAGATGCTCAAGTTCCGCACCATGGTCAGCGACGCGGAGGCGCGCCTCCTCGAGCTGGAGAAGCAGTCGCGCGACGCCGGCAACTCCGTGCTGTTCAAGATGAAGGACGACCCGCGCGTCACCCCGATCGGGCGGTTCCTCCGCCGCTACAGCCTCGACGAGTTGATGCAGCTCGTGAACGTGCTCAACGGCAGCATGTCGCTCGTGGGCCCGCGCCCGCCGCTCGCCCGCGAGGTGGAGGCGTACGAGACGAAGGTGCACCGGCGCTTCCTCGTGAAGCCGGGCATCACCGGGCTCTGGCAGGTGAGCGGCCGCTCGAACCTCTCGTGGGAGGACAGCGTGCGGCTGGACCTCTACTACGTGGAGAACTGGTCCATCGTGGGGGATCTCGTGATCCTGTGGAAGACGGCGCGGGCCGTGCTGCGGCGTGAGGGGGCGTATTGAGCGAGCGAGGTAAAGTCAACGGGCCGAGGCAAAGGGGTGCAGTCGCGCATGGGGGTACACAGAAACTCATGACGACGAAGGAGGTCCGGATACCGAAGACGGACGTGAGCACACGTCCGAGCGTCGCAGGTCACATTGCCAGGACACCGCCTCTGGAGCGAAGGCCGCTCAGAATAGTTGCAGGCCTCGCCGCTGCGGTTCCGGCTTTCAGCTCGCTGGTGCCATTCGCCGCAGTGTTGACGGTGGCGGTGTTACCGGTCCGTGCCGCACATCCTCTCGAGCGGTGGACACGCCTCCTTCTATGGATGAGCGCACTGTCCATCGTCGCGATGCTGGCCTCGGGAGTGCTGTCTGCTCCTGGACCGTACTGGCCGCAGATCCTCTCGGCCCTAATCTTCGCGGCGTGCGTCTTCGGGTACGCGAAGTTCGCGGCTGACGTGCCGGCAATGACTCAGATACTCGCAGCCGCTGGCGCGGGGACCGTCATCTACTACCTTGCTTTCGGTCGCGCGGGCTCCTACGATCTGCAGGTTTTGTGGAAGTACGCCATCGCCCTCCCCTTTACTGCCGCGGTGCTTTACTTCGCGTGCCGCAGCGGCCGTCGTCTTCTACCCGTCCTGTCCCTAGGCGCTGTCGCCCTTCTGAGCCTGGTCTTCGAATTCCGGTCCTTCTCGGGCATCTGCATCGCGGCAATCATCGCGTGGCTCTTCCACTCCCGGGCAGGAACGAGTCGCTGGTGGGTAGCGCGGGCTGCGGTGCTCGGCGGTCTGCTCACAGTGGCTTTCAATGTGATCGTCTCCGTGATCGAATCCGGTGCATTCGGATACGCCTTGCAGACGAAGACCGAGAACCAACTCGAGGGTGGAGGGCCGGCAATACTCAGTGGACGGGTAGAGCCGCCGCTCTCCGTCGCTGCAATCTCGGAGAATCCCCTCCTCGGATGGGGCAATCCGCAGGCCATTGGGGAGCGCACTCTGGGAGTCGCAGCGGAATTCGCACGCGCGATTGGCATGAACGATATCGGCTCTTACCGTGGCATCTGGGTGCGGGCAGACGGTTCCATCTCGCTCCACTCGATTCTCTTCGAGTCTTGGGTATCAGGCGGCCTGCTGGCGGCACTTCTCCCTATTGCGCTCATCGCCCTGTTCGTGGCGGCGGTGTTCAGGGCCCACGGCCGCTTCTACCCATTGATTGCTCTCATCAGCATCCAGGGCATCTGGGACGTCGTGTTCTCCCCTTGGGCAGGTAATCGTGCCGCCCTCCTGGGGATTTCCGCTCTGATCGCAGTCTTCAGCCTCCGGGCGAGCGTTACGAATGCGGATGGGGCTCGAAGGCATCAGGGCGTGTCTGTGGCGAAGTCCACGAGCAAATAGGGCCCATCACTCAGGGCAAGATCAAGTGCGCTCGCTCAGTCTGTAGCTGAGCGGCCATCAAGGAATCAGACGAGGCGGGGGCGGTTAAGCCCTCGTACCCGGTGCTAAGTCCGAGGCGGCAGAACTCCTTCTCGGGCGACGTTATGGATGACAGGTCCCGTACCTCCTGCCTCGGGCTGCGGGACCTTCCCGTCTTGACTCCGTCCATCCAGAGCGTGTCGGAGGGGGCCTCAGGCTTTTTCTGGGCGGTTCCCCGCAGGCCCGGTGTTGCGACTCCGGACCATCACGATGACCAGCAGCACGCAGATCACCGCTTGCGCGCAGACGAAGGCCCACGCCGCTCCGACCGGGCCGGCTGCTCCCGCGAAGACGGCGACGAGGACCAGCTGCAGGAGGACGGCGGAGGTGGTGACGAACGACACCGGCTTGTCATGTCCGAGGGACTGCTGGAATATCGCGAGCGGCTGGTTCGCGATGGCGAGGAGCGTGCCCAGGGCTAGCACGCGCAGGACGGACGCCGATTCCGCGAAGGCCTCTCCCACGAGGAGGTTCACGAAGAACGGCGCCGCGACGATCACTAGCAGGCACGCGCCCATGGCGGCGATGGGAAGCCAGAGGGCCTTGCGCACCACGGGCCAGGCGTTCCTCCATGACCGTGCCCGCGCGACCACAGGCACGGCTGAGGCGGCGAACGCTGACACGGCCAGGGACATGGGCTGGGTCCATCGGTTGACGGCACCGTAGACTCCCGCGGCGGCAGGACCGGCGACCGCGGACATGATGGCGACGTCGAGGGCCTGGGACGTGACTGCGACGCTGCTCAGCCCGTAGAAGCCCGACCCCCTCCAGGGCGCGCGACTGATGCGCCTGGTCCTCCGGATCGCTTGCCGATCCGGCATGCGGGCCACGAGGAGCACGGTGCTGGCCGTCGACCCGGAGACCAGGGCGATCCAGAGGGCCGCCGCTCCCTCCACGCCCAGCAGCATGCTGAGCGTCAAGACGGTCAGGCCGACGACGCGGTCGAGGATGAGCGACAGCGCCACCGTCAGCATCTTGGACTTGGCGCGCAACGGCACCTGAGCGGTCTGGCTGAGCAGCAGGAACATCGCCACGGGCGCCGCCGTCCAGAGCAGGGCCGTAGGAGACCAGATGAGGAGGGCCGTCCCGGCGATGAGGAGGACGACGCCGGCGAAGGCGAGCTTGCCGAAGGCGCGCTCGGTGAGGTGCTCGGTGGTGAGGTCGCCGCGCGCTGCCTCGCGAAGCCACAGGGAGTTCGTGCCGAAGTCGATGAAACCCACGGCGCTGGACGCGATGGCGACCGCAGTGACCGCGTGACCGAATGCCTCGGGGCCGCTCGATCGCGCGGCGAGGAGGTAGATCACCGCCGTCAGGATCTGCGCGAGGGCCGTCGAGCCCGCGAGGAAGGTGGCTTGGCGTCCCAGACCGCCGGACGAGGCGGGTGCGGCGTCCGTCACAGCAGAGCCGACGTGAATCGGGAGGAGCCCATGTCGGAGACGGCGGCTGGCCGCTCCTCGGTGGATGCGTCGGCCATGCCCTGCGCCATCGCGTCGACGGAGAGGGGAGTCCACCGCGCATGCGTCGGGACCGCACGCGCATCCTCCCGGAGACTCGAAGCCCCCGCCACGAGCAGGCGGGTGCCCGACACCACGGCCTTCCCGAAGATGCCGCTCGGCCCCTCGTTGGAGTGCGCGAGGACCACGCAGTCCACCGCAGCGATGGCGGCGTCGAGCTCCACGTCTTCGAGCATGCGGTCGACGACCACGACGCGCGCGCCTCGGCGGCGCGCCTCGGTGAGATGCGGCTCCGCCTCGTCGAGCTGCCCGTCGAGGATCGCGCCTCCGACGAGGAGGCCCACGCCGTCGCCGGCGATGCGCGCGAACGCCTCGGCCACCATCGGCAGGTTCTTCCGCGCGGTGATCGCGCCGACCACGGCGAACCATCGGCGATCGCCCTCGAGGTCCCACTCCTCCCGCACAGCGGCCACGTCGTCCGGCGTCGCGGCGAGCGTCACGGGGTCCTGCGCGACGGGGAAGCGCGACTCCCCGGCCCACACGGAGGACTTGAGGACCGCGACGGTCGTCGAGCGTCGGAGGCCAGCGATCGTCATCGTGGTGAGCTTCATGAGCTGACGGGCGAGGGAGCGGCCCCCCTGACCGCGCCGCAGGTCGGGCTCGCGCATGATCAACGCGGTCGTGTGGGGGAGATCGCGCCCGCTGCGCGTCAGGAGCGGAATCAGGTGACGATCCCCATCGGGGATGACGATGCGCCCGGCGCCCATGTCTCGAGCAAGGCGCGACGCGGGCCCCACGTCCGCGCTCGGAATCTCCAGGACGGTGAACGACGGTGAGAGGCCACGCAGGAATTCCACGGCCTGCGGGCTCTCCATCTGGCCTGGCGCCGTCACGAGCACGGGGCGCCCGCCTCCGGCGAGGACGGCATCGGCGAGGAGGCGCACGTAGTAGAACCTGTGGCCGCTCGAGTTCCCTTCGAGGATGAGCACGGGACGGTCATCGGGGATAGGCGAGGACACGCGCAGCCGGGCGGCGGTCATGCGCGGCTCCCGCGGGCGGGTCCGAGATCGTGCGGTCGGAGGACGGTCGGGGTCAGCACGCGTGTCCGGGGACTCGTGTCCGGAGGCGCCAGTGGCGGCCGTTCCCGGTCTGATCGGCGGCGTCCGGACTCCGGTCGTGTCCCTCTGGCAACGCGGTTCGTGCCCACTCCCCCATGCGACTCCGTCCCCTTCCGTGTCGGCAGCGAGGACCCACCCCGTGCCGAGACCAGTATGCCGGGCGGCGCCCCTCGCCCTGCCCCGCGGCGGCGCATGGTGGGGACCGCGGCTCGGGGCACGCTGCACTACGCTCGCCACCGGGGCGGTTTCGCCGCACGATCGGCGCCTCGTCCGAGTCGTGGCGGGCGGCGCGAGGTCGAGCGATCTGGTGGCTGCTACGCACCCCGATCGTCGATGAGGGGGACCATGAGGATCGTCGTGATGCAGACCGCTTCCGTCAGGAGCCTGTCGTGAGCAGGCGGGTGGCCATCACCCAGCCGTACATCCCGGGCTACCGCGAGCGACTCTGGGCCCTGGTGATCGATCAGCTGGCGGAGGCGGACGTCGACTGCCGCGTCTTCTACGGCGGCGACCGCGATCAGGAGCGGGAGATCGCCGCCCGCGGTGACGGCATCGAACCCGCGTGGGCAAGCAGGGTCGGCGCCTGGACGCTCCAGCCCGTGCGCTCCATCCCGAAGTTCATGTTCCGGCGCCTTCCCCGCACCTGGCGGGGACGCGACGTGCTCCTCGTGACCGAGATGCAGGGCACCAACCTCAACGCTTGGAGGCGCGCGGGGCTGCGTCAGCCGTACGTCACGCTGGGGCACGGGATCTCGGAGACGACGACCCAGTCCTTCCTCGCGGACGCCGCGGAGGACCTACTCAACTCGCGCGCGATGCGCGTCCTGACGTACACGGAGACCGGCCGTCGGCATGTGCTGGCCGCGACCCGGCTGCGGGAGGACCAGGTCTCGGCATTCCGCAACTCGACCGACACGTCGCGCCTGCAGCGCGCCATGGAGGCCGTCACACCGGCCGACGAGGTGGCGTTCCGGGACCGGCACGGCATCCCACGGGACGCGCGCGTCTCCTTCTTCCTCGGTGCGCTGAACCGCTTCAAGAGCGTCGACCTGCTCGTGGACGCGGCGCGCATAGCCTTCGCCGAGGATCCGTCGCAGTGGCTCGTCGTGGCTGGCGACGGGGAGTCGCGGGAGCTCGTGGAGGCCCTGGCCGACGAGACCGGCCGTGTGGTGCTGCTGGGGCAGTCGACGGCCGAGACGTACGCACCGGCTGCGGCCATGTCCCGCCTCCTCCTCAACCCAGGTCGCGTCGGCCTGGTCGCCGTCGACGCGCTCGTGATGGGTCTGCCCATCCTGACGACGGCTGGCGCCGCTCACGCGCCGGAGCACGAGTACCTCCGGCCCGGAATCGACGTGGTCGATGTCCCGGCGACGCCGGAGGACTACGCGCGAGCGTGGATCGGGCACGGAGGACGCGTCGACGCGCCTCCCGCCGACCGGCCGACCATCGAGGCCGCGGCGCAGGTCATCTCCGCGACGATCCTCGACGCACTCGGACGCAGGTAGGCCGCGGGCGCCCATCGCGTCAAAGACGGAGCAAGCCGCGGACGCGGCAGCTACGACGCGGACCTGTACCGCGCGGTCAGCTCGTCGGCCACCGCAGCGATGCCGAACGCCCCGGCGAGGCTGGACCGCATGCCCCGCCGTATCTCGTCGCGGATGGTCGGCGAGGTGAGCAGACGCTCCACGGCAGTGGCGAGCGCACGTGCCGACCCGTCGGTGACCAGGGCGGCCCCCGCGGCACGGAGCTCCTCCGCGATCCCGCAGTCCTCCGTGAGCACGACCGGCGTCCCGACCGCCATCGCCTCGAGCACCGTCATCGGGAACACCTCGCGCACGCTCGGCAGCACGTAGACGTCCGCCGCCGCCAGACGCTCGGTGGAGGCGCCGGGCGCGATGCTGCCCTCGTGCACCAGGGGCAGGCCCGGATGCGCGGCTATGAAGGCCGTCAGCGCGGGCAGGTCGCCCTCGTCTGGGCCGACCACGGCGAAGCGCGCGCGGACGCCGCGCTCGTGCAGCAGGGCTGCCATCTCCGCGAAGGCCAGCACACGCTTGCGAGGGTGCAGTCGGGCGAGGAAGAGGACCTCGGGAACCGCATCCGGCTCCCGGTGCCGGGTGACGGACACCGGCGCCACGCCGTTGCGGATCCGGACGACGCGCGCGTCTCCGCGGGACACGACGTCGAGCGCCTCCTCCTCGGCGTCCGTGAGCGCCAGCACGGCTCGTGCGCCCGCGAGGACGCGGCGGACCGCGACGGCGTCGAGGATCCGCGACTTGGCGCGTGAGTCGTCGGTCACCATCCCGTGGGTCTGCAGCACGTAGGGCACGCCCGCCCGGCGGCAGGCCTCGGCGGCCGCGAGGGCCAGCAGGTGCCGTCCGAGGTGGATGTGGACGACGTCGAACTCGCGGACGTGACGCCGCAGCCCCGCGACCATGGCGGGAGAGACCAGCCCGCTGAACCCGAGGCCGGGGAGCGCATGCGTACGGAACAGGCGCACGTCGACGCTGTCCACGGCGAGGTCGACCTCGCCGTCCCATCCAGCGACGAGCACCACGCGGTGGCCCTGCCGGGCGAGCTCACGGCACTGCTCGACGGCCACGGCGACCGGACCGCCGAAGGCGCCGTCCGCGGAGACGTAGGGCAGGACGTGGGCGATGCGCAGGGGACGCGTCACGATGCGGAGAACCGCGAGCCGACGACCGCGCAGTCCGGGCCGGAGACGATCGCGCCAGCCGGCACGTCGCCCGCGACCACGGTCATCGGGCGCGCGAGCGCCGAGCGGCCCACGTGCGCGCCGCCGAGGACCAGGCAGCGCGAGGTGATCCACGCACCCGGCTCGATGACGATGGGGCGCGTGATGAGGGCCATGTCGCGGCGGTGCGCGTGGCTGCCGGTGGTGAGCATCGTCTCCTGGGAGAGGACGACGTCGTGGCCGACGGTGATGAGGTCCTGGTTGTGGAACCAGACGCCCTCGCCGATCCACGAGCGATCGCCGATGCGCAGCTTCCACGGGAACTTGACGCGCGTGCGCGGCCGGAAGACCACGCCCTCGCCTATCTCGGCGCCGAACGCCCGCAGGGCCTTGACGCGGAGCGACGAGCTGATCTGCCACGGGTTCGTGACGAGGAGGAGCTCGACGACGGCCCACAGGTAGACGGTGCGCTTGGGGCGGTCCCAGGCCTGGTGCTCGCCGGGAGCGCGCGAGAGGTCGATCACCGGGACGTCGGTCGAGGCGTCGGGCGCGGCCGTCACGCGCGCACCCCTGTGCCCAGCAGCGACAGCGACTGCGCGAAGCGCACGTACCTGGCGTGCGCGCTCACGGGCGAGTAGCGGTTCTGGTACATCCGCTGGGCGGCGGTCGTCAGGGCGGCCGCGCCCTCGGTGTCGCAGCGCATGTCCTGCGCCGCCTGGAGGAGCCTCTCCGGATCGCCCGGGGGGATGATCGAGGCCGCCCCGTGCTCGCGCACGACGCTCTCGGTGATGCCGCCGTCCTCGACCGCGGCGATGATCGGGCGCCGGCTGCTCGTGTACGACGTGAGCTTCGACGGCATGCTCATCTCGCGCACGCCCGGCTTCTCGTTGAGCAGGAGCGCGTCGGCCGCGGCCAGCGCGTACGGGTAGTCGTCGCCGTCGAGCGGCGGCACGAAGCGGAGCGAGCGGATCCCCGCGCCCTGCGCCTCGAGCGCTGCCCGCTGGTTGCCGTCGCCCACGAGCACGAACTCGATGCCGAGGTCGCGCGTGTCGGAGAGGCGGGCGGCCTCGACGACGGACTCGAGGCCCTGCTTCATGCCCATGTTGCCCGTGTGCACCACGGTGAACGCGTCGCGGTCCCAGCCGAGCCGGGTGCGGGCGGCGGCGGTGGAGACGTCCACCGGCGTGATGTGCGTGAAGTTCGGAAGCCCGGAGATGGATCCGTCGGGCAGGCCCTGCTGGACGAGCAGGTCGCCGAAGCGGGGCGTGATGACGCCGATGCGGTCGGCGCGGCGGAGCAGCGCGTACTCCCCCGACGCGATGAGGCGGGAGGCACGGCCGCCCGTGGTGCCGGACTCGCCCGCGGCGTTGCCCGTGAGGTCCTGGACCAGCACGCCGAACGGACGGCGGCCGTGCCCGAGGGCGCCGGCGGCGAGGCCGGCGAGCGACGGGGTGACCGCGATGACGATGTCGCTCGTGTCGCGACGCACCTCGCGGAGCGCGCCGCGCAGGAAGCTCGCCTCGAGCTTGGCCCGGCCCATGAGGTCAGGCGTCTCCGGGATGGTGTGCCGTACGCGGGTGATGCGGACCCCGTCGCGCATCTCCTCCCAGCGCCGGCCGTCGGCGTACCGCTCGTCCTGCAGCTTCCACTGCGGGTAGTGCGGGATCCCGGTGACCACGTGCACGGTCGCCCCCGCGTCGGTGAGCGCGTCGGCCATCGCGGTCGTGTAGGGCGCGATGCCGGTGGTCTCCGGCCAGTAGTTGATCCCGACCAGGCAGACCGTGAGTCCCCCCAGGTCCGGCGCCGTCTGCGTGCGCGCAGCGTCGGTCGTACGTGATTCCCCCATGGGCCCATTCTGGTGCCTCGAGGTTTCGATGTCGTTAACGCCCCGCGCGGCGCCGTACCCCGATTGCCGCCGAGCGCCGCCGTCACGTTAGATTCATGCCGACGGCCGCGCCGGGCACCTGCCCCGCCGCCGCATCGCATCGCATGAGAATCTGGGGGGATCCATGGCCAAGAGGGCTTTCATCACCGGCATCACCGGGCAGGACGGCTCGTACCTGGCGGAGCTGCTGCTCGGCAAGGGGTACGAGGTCCACGGCCTCATCCGCCGCTCGTCGACGTTCAACACGTCGCGGATCGACCACCTGTACCAGGACCCGCACGAGGACGGCGCGAAGCTGTTCCTGCACTACGGCGACCTGAGCGACGGGTCGCGCCTGACCACGCTGATGATGCAGATCCAGCCCGACGAGGTCTACAACCTGGCCGCCCAGTCGCACGTGCGGGTCTCGTTCGACGAGCCCGAGCACACGGCCGACACCACCGGCACCGGCACCATCCGCCTGCTCGAGGCCGTGCGCTTGTCGGGCATCGAGACCCGCTTCTACCAGGCCTCCTCGAGCGAGCTCTACGGGGCCACTCCCCCGCCGCAGAGCGAGACCACGCCGTTCTACCCGCGCTCGCCGTACGGGGCCGCGAAGCTCTACAGCTTCTGGATCACCAAGAACTACCGCGAGGCGTACGACATGTTCGCCGTCAACGGGATCCTCTTCAACCACGAGTCGCCCCGCCGCGGCGAGACGTTCGTCACGCGCAAGATCACGCGCGCCGTCGCCGCCATCAAGGCCGGCACGCAGGACCACGTGTACCTCGGCAACCTCGACAGCATCCGCGACTGGGGCTACGCCGCCGAGTACGTCGAGGGCATGTGGCGGATGCTGCAGGCCGACGAGCCCGACGACTTCGTGCTCGCCACGGGCGGCAACTTCACGGTCCGCGACTTCCTCGAGACCGCGTTCTCGCACGCCGGCCTCGACTGGTCCGACCACGTGCGCTTCGACCCGCGCTACCTGCGCCCCACGGAGGTCGACGCCCTCGTGGGCGACGCCACCAAGGCGTACGAGAAGCTCGGTTGGAAGGCCACCGTCGACACCACGATGCTCGCCCGGATCATGGTCGACGCCGACATCGCCGCGCTCGAGGCCGAGGGCCGGCCGTGGATCGACACGGTGCGGCTCGCGAGCTGGGGCACCGCCGAGCCGACCGCGGTCCAGGCGTGACCGCGGCGCCCGCTGCCTCGGCCGACGAGCGGGACGCCGTCGCGTTCGAGCCCGCGCCCCTCGACCGCTCCGCGCGCATCTACGTCGCGGGACATCGCGGCCTGGTCGGATCGGCGATCGTCCGCAAGCTCGAGGCGGAGGGCTTCACCGACGTCATCGGCCGCACCTCCGCCGAGCTCGACCTCAAGGACCGCGACGCCGTGTTCGCGTTCTTCGCCGCCGAGAAGCCCGTGCACGTGGTGCTCGCGGCCGCGAAGGTGGGCGGGATCCTCGCGAACAGCACCTACCCCGTCGACTTCCTGAGCGACAACCTGCGGATCCAGGTCAACGTGCTCGACGCGGCGCTCGCGCACGGCGTCGACCGGCTGCTCTTCCTCGGCTCCTCGTGCATCTACCCGAAGCTCGCGCCGCAGCCCATCACCGAGGACAGCCTCCTCACCGGGCACCTCGAGCCGACGAACGACGCCTACGCGATCGCGAAGATCGCGGGGATCATGCAGATCCAGGCCGTGCGCCGCCAGTACGGGCTGCCGTGGATCTCGGCGATGCCGACGAATCTCTACGGACCCGGCGACAACTTCTCGCCGCAGGGCTCGCACGTGCTGCCGGCGCTGATCCGCCGCTACGACGAGGCCCGCGCGTCCGGGGCCGAGTCGGTCACGAACTGGGGCACGGGCACGCCGCGCCGCGAGTTCCTGCACGTCGATGACATGGCCGCCGCGTGCCTGCACCTGCTGGAGCACTACGACGGGCCCGAGCAGGTCAACGTCGGCACGGGCAGCGACGTGACGATCCGCGAGATCGCGGAGACCATCGCGCGCGTCGTCGGCTACGAGGGCCGCACCGAGTGGGACACCACGAAGCCGGACGGCACGCCGCAGAAGCTGCTCGACGTGTCCAAGCTCGCCGACGCGGGGTGGACCTCGTCCATCGGCCTCGACGAGGGACTCCGCTCGACGGTCGAGTGGTACCGGCAGCACATCACGACGCTGCGGGAGTAGCCCGCCCACCGTGGCGCCTGACGACGTGCGCCCCGGCCCCACCCGCTCAGCCGCGCGCTCCTCCCGGATAGGTGCACCAGATGTCCGTCTTCCTGATCTACACGTTCCGCGAGCCGGAGCTCCTGGCCCGCACGATCCGTCGTCTGGCGCCCCACCAGGTGGTGGTCCACGTGGACCGGAAGGTCGACCAGGCGCCGTTCGTGTCCGCGGTGGCCACGGAGGACTTGGGCCGTGTCGAGTTCCTCGACGACCGTGTGCGCGTCAACTGGGGCGGGTACTCGCAGGTCGTGGCCATCCGACGTCTCGTCCAGGCGGGCATCGCGCGGGCTCGCCCCGACGAGCACCTCGTCCTCCTGTCGGGTCAGGACTACCCGATCACGCCCGTCGACGAGCTGGAGTCGATGTTCGCGGCGTCGGGCGGCAAGCAGTTCCTCCGCTACTTCGAGATCGCGGGATCGGAGGCGAAGTACACGTCGCAGGTGGATCGGCGGTACCACCGCGACCTCGCCCTCTTCAGCACCCGGACGACGGATGCGCGCGCACGGAAGGCGCGGAACGCCGTGATCCGGCTGCTCGAGACCGCGTCGCGGGCAGCCGGTCCCCTGCGGCCGCCTGCTGGATTCCGCGTGGCCCACGGGGTGACGCACTTCGCGATGACGGCCGACTTCGCCGCCCACCTCGAGGCGTCCGTCACCCCGGAGATCGAGCGGTACTTCCGCCGGGTGTTCGTCGCCGAGGAGAAGTTCTACCAGTCGCTCGCCGGCAGTTCGCCGCGCGGCGGGGAGACCGGCGGTTCCCTGCCCGGGGGGTTCGAGCCCTACGCCGGACCCGGCAACTGGCGCTACGCGAACCTGCACCACATCGACATCACGCTCACGAAGGTCTACACGGAGGACGACTGGCCCGAGGTCGCGGCCTCCCCCGCGTTCTTCCTCCGCAAGCTCGAGTCGCGCCGCAGCGCCGCGCTATTGGACCGGATCGACCGGGAGCTGCTCGGGGTCGCTCCCGAGGCCGAGCGCTAGGAGCGCACTGCCTCAGGCGCCGTCGGCCGCGCGCAGCAGCTCGGCGATGTCCAGCCTGCCCATGCCGAGCATCGCCTGCGTGGCGCGGCCGGCGCGATCGGCGTCCGGGTCGCCGAGGAGGGCCTGCAGGATCGACGGCACGATCTGCCAGGAGACGCCGAACGGATCCGTGAGCCAGCCGCAGCGGCTCGGGGCGCCGCCGTCCGCGATGAGCGCGTCCCAGATCCGGTCGAGCTCGGCCTGCGTCTCCACGGCGACCATCAGGGAGAACGCCGGGGTCGGCGGGAACATCGGGCCGCCGTCGAACAGCTGCAGCCGCAGCCCGTCGACCTCGACGGTCGCCGAGGCCGCCCGACCGTGGCCGGCGGGCAGGTCGACGATCTGGGATCGCGGCAGCACGGACGTGTACAGGGCGGCGGCCTCCCGCACGCGTCCGTCGAACCACAGGAAGGGGGTGATGGCCTGCACGACGTCCTCGTCTCGCTCGGGCGCTCAGCGTATCGCCGCCCGGCCCCCGTCCGACAGGGCAGCGACCCGCGCCGCCAGCTCGTCGAGGTTCGCCGCCTCGCACGTGCGGCGGCCCTCCTCGATGTCGTGGATCATGTCGACGATCATGTCGAAGACCGGGCCCTGGATGTCGCGGTGCACCTGGTCGACCTCGGTCTTGCGCCGGCGCACCATCAGGTCGCGGTAGATGCCGCTGTGGGTCTTCGCGCTCCGCCGGTTGAAGGCCGCCAGCCGGTCGAGCGATCCCTCCAGGTCGTCCGGCTCGAAGCCGTCGAAGCCCTCCACGCGGACGGGCGCCTGCGCCAGCACCTCGCGGGCCAGCGCGAGCATCAGGGGCCGGTACGCGTCGCGGTCGAGGGTGTCGGCGATGGGGAGGTCCGAGACGGCGCCCGCCCACAGCATCGCGCCGTAGACCTCCTTGCCCCACAGGTACCCGAGCACGTTGTCGGTCGCGCGGGCGTACGGGAGCGCCTCGACCATCTCGCGGACGCGCGGGGTGATCTCCCCGCCCGCGAGCTCGCCGACGTGGAACGCGGCGACGTTGCCCTGCAGGATCCGGCCGGGGCCCATGAGGTCGGCGCCGACGTTCACGAAGCTGGAGACCACGCGGTCGGCGCCGAGCACCTCGACGAGCGTGTCGGCGGTGAGCCCGTTCTGCACCGTGAGGACCCAGCCGTCGGGCGCCAGGCGGTCGCGGAGCAGCTCCGCGGCGGACGCGGTGTGCAGGCTCTTGACGGCGACGATCGCGTGGTCGATGCGGTCCGGCAGCTCGTCGGGCGTCACCGCGTCGACGCGCACGGTGAACTCCTCGACGGGACCCTCGATGCGGAGGCCGTGGGCGCGGATCGCGGCGACGTGCTCCGCGTCCTGGTCGCACAGCAGCACGCGGTGTCCGGCGCGGGCCATGTGCGCGCCGAGCGTGCCGCCGATCGCCCCGGCTCCGATGACGACGACGTCCATCAGGCGACCGCCGCGCTCGGGTGCACGCGCTCGAGGAAGCCGCGGAGCGTCTCCTGGAACAGCTCGGGCTCCTCCGTCTGCGGCGAGTGCCCGGATCGCTCGAAGACCACGAGCTCGGCGCCCGGGATGAGGGACGCGATCGTCTCGGAGGAGCTGACGGGCGTGACCCAGTCGCGGCGGCCGACCGTGACGAGGGTCGGCACGGTGATGGCGGGCAGCCGGTCCTTCACGTCGTATGCGCCCCAGTTGTGCTGGAAGCACCAGTTGTGCGCCTCGTGGCGGTAGATCCCCGCCTCGACGCGGGCTACCGACTTCACCGGGTCGTAGTCGTAGTCGTACAGCGGGATGATCTCGGCCCACCGCGCCTTGAGGTCCTCGTCGGAGGTGATGCGGCCCGACCAGTACCGGTCGAAGGACTCCCAGTCGATCTCGATCCGGTCCTGGTTCCGGGCGTTCTCGAACGCGAGCTCGAGGTTGCTGCCGTCGGCGGAGGTGTCGCGGAGGATGATCCCGCTCACGTGCTCGGGGTGGGCGATCGCGTACTCGAGCGCGATGAAGCCGCCGTACGAGCCCCCCGCGATGATCACCCGCTCGACGCCGGCCCACTGCCGGATGCCGTCGACGTCGGCCGCCCACTGGGCGTGGGAGTAGGGCTCGATGCCCTCGCTCATGCCGCAGCCGCGCGCGTCGAAGACGATGACGCGGAAGCGGTCGGCCAGCGGGCCGAAGGTGGCGCGGGGCTCGGCGAGGGAGCCGATCCCGCCGCCGCCGTGGTGGGCGATGATGACGGGCGCGTCCTCCGGGCCCATCACCTCCACGTTCAGGCGGCAGCCGTTGATGGTGACGTCCATGGGTCCTTCTCTCTGGAGCGGGCTCGGGTGGGTGCGGGTTCGGTGAGTGCGGGTCAGACGGCGAGGCCGTCACGCCATCGCGTGACGGTGCGGTCGAGGACCGACAGGGGCACGGCGCCGTCGCCGAGCACCACGCCGTGGAAGCCCGGCAGCGTGAAGCGGTCGCCGAGCGCGCGGCGCGACTCCTCGCGCAGGCGCAGGATCTCGCGGCGGCCGATCATGTACGCGAGCGCCTGCCCGGGCCAGGAGATGTAGCGGTCGACCTCGCTCTGCACGTGCGCGCGGGTCGTGGCGGTGTGCGCCCACATGAAGTCGACGCCCTGCTGCCGGGTCCAGCCGAGGTGGTGGATCCCCGTGTCGACGACGAGCCGGCACGCGCGGAGGGCGAGGAACGAGAGCATGCCGAGGCGCGAGACGTCGTCGGTGTAGAGGCCCTGCTCGTCGGCGAGCTGCTCGGAGTACAGCCCCCAGCCCTCGTTGAAGCTGCACGCCTCCACGTCGAGGTGGCGGCGGTAGCGCGGGATGTCGAGCGTCTGGGCGGTCGCGAGCTGCAGGTGGTGGCCCGGGACGGACTCGTGGAACGCCAGGCACTCGTACTCGTAGCGGTAGCGCGTCTCGGGATCCGTCGCCAGCAGGCAGTGCGCGCCGGGCCGGCTGCCGTCGACCGCGGGCGGCCGGTAGTACGCGAGCGCCGAGTGCTCAGCCTCGATGGGGTTGATCACCTCGAGCACGCAGTCGCCGATGTCGTAGTCGGGGAACAGGAGCGGTCGCGCCGCCTGCGCCCGGTCGAGCGCGCCCTGGGCGACGTCGATGATCTGCTGGCTCGTCTCGAAGCGCAGCGAGGGGTCCTCCCGCATCCGCTCCGCGATGCGGGGCAGCTCGCGCTCGCCGAGGGCGCGGCCGCCGATCTCGGCCCAGCGCGGCACCATGTCCTCCAGCACCTCGAGGCCGATGCGGTGGATCTCCTCCGGGTCGAGGTCGGTCGTGGTGTGGCGGCGCACCGCGTCGACGTAGCCGGCCGCGCCGCCCGCGGTGTGCTGGATGCCCACGCGGTCGTCCGGGCGCGCGCCGGGGAGGAGCTCGTCCTGGAGCCGCGCGGCGAGGCGGGCCATGGCCGGGCGGATGGATCCCTCGACGGTGCGGCGGGCGCGGTCGGCGACGGCCGACGCGGCGGTGGCGCCGGATCGCGTCGGGGCGAGCAGCGCGTCGTCGTCGAGCGAGAGAGCGAGGTATCCCTCCAGCTGCTGCACGGCGTGGGCGAGGCCCATCCGGGTGGACGGACGGCCGGCGGCGGTCTCCTCGGCGTACCGGTCGCCGAGGCCGTCGAGCACGCCCGCCACCCCGTCGAGCCGGGTGAGGTACCGGTCGGCCGCCGGCGCGGTGTCGACCGTCATGGCGGGAACGGCCTGGAAGACGAGGCCCTGCCGGCTCACGTAGCCCTTCGCGGAGGCGTTCGCGGCCCAGAGCGAGTGCCGGGCGTCGTCCGCGGCGCCGCGCGCGAGGACGGCGAGCACGTCGCGGTCGGTGCGCTGGGCGTCGTCGAGGTCGGCGTCGTCGAGCGCGTCCGCCTCGGCAGCGACCGCGGCCAGCGCGGACGCCGCCTCGGCGCTCGCGGCGGCGCTCGGGTCGCCCGCCAGGTGGTCGAACTCGTCGATGCCGAGCAGCGTCGCGTTGTACGGGTCGTACGCGTGCTGCGCGCGGAAGTAGCGCTCGCCGAGCTCGGCGAGGCGGCTGGCTGCCGGCGTGGCGGGGACGTGGTCGGTCATGGTGCTCCTGTCGGGCTGGGTGGTCGGGCGGTCGGCCGGGTCAGAACAGCGAGTGGCCGCCGTCGATGGAGAGGGTCTGGCCGCTGATCCACCCGGCGTCGGGATGGGCGAGGAAGACGACGCCGCGTGCGATGTCGGCGGGCGTGCCCGTGCGGCGGACGGCGATGCGCTCGAGGAGCGCGGCCTGGCCGTCCGGGCCGTACGACTCCCACTGCGCCACGGTGCTCGGGTTGGAGAGCACGAACCCCGGCGCGATGCAGTTCACGGTGATGCCGTGCGGGCCGAGCTCGTGCGCCATCTGCCGCGTGAAGCCGATCTGGGCGGCCTTGGCCGACGCGTACGCCTGGATCCCGGTGAGGCTCACGCTCCGGCCGGCCCCCGAGGAGATGTTCACGATGCGCCCGGTGCCGCGGGCCTTCATCGACCGGGCCGCCGCGCGGGTGCACGCCATCGTGGTGGTGAGGTTGGCGCGCACGACCTGGTCCCACGCCTCGTCCGTGAGCTCGTCGATGGGCGTGTGGGTCTGGCCCACGACCCCGCCGGCCACGTTGACGAGCACGTCCACGTCGCCGACTCCCGCGAAGAACGCCTCCACCTCCGCCGTGACGCTGAGGTCGACGGTGTCGCGGTCGACCCCGTGGACGCGGGCGCCCTGCGCCTCGAGAGACTCGGCGACGGCCCGGCCGATGCCCTGGGCTGTGCCCGTCACGACGGCGACGAGGCCGTCGAATGGGCGCGCGGCGGGTGCGGTCTCGGGTGCGGTCGTGGTCATGCGGGGGTCCTGTCGTCGGGGTGGATCACGGGGCGTCGCCGTCAGCCGGTGGCTCGACGTCGCCGGCGCGGTAGGCGCGGAGGATGTGCACGGACTCCTCCCACTGGCGCATGCGCTCGAGGCCGGCGTCGCCCGTGGCCTGGAGGACCTGCTCGACGAGCGCCTCGAGGAGCACGAGGAGCGCCGCCATGGAGTCGAAGGGGATGCCGTCCACCTTCACGGGGAGCACGACGTCGGCCCCCTCCGCGGCGGGGCTCAGCCACTGGTCGGTGATGACGATGACCGAGGCGCCCTGCCGGCGGGCGAGCTCCGCCGCCTCCTTGGCGGCGAGCTCGTAGCGGCGCAGGTCGATGATGACCGCCACGGATCCGCGCCCCAGCCGCAGGTACCGGCCGATGTCGTGTCCGAGCGGCTCGCCCACGAACTCGATGCCGGGGACGACCTGGTCGAGCTGGGTGGCCAGCAGCATCGCGAGGAAGCGGCTGAAGTAGCCGCCCGAGATCACGACGTGCTTGGGCTTGCCGGCGAGCAGCTGCACCGCGCGGTCGAGCTCGCTCGGCGGCACGGTCTCCGCGAGCCCCTCGACGAGCTGGATCCGGCTCCCGGTCGACCGCGCGAACAGCTCGCCGTCCTCCGCGATGGCGCGGCTGCGCGTGGTGCGGGTGACGGGGCTGTTCATGTGGTGCGTGATCTCGTCGCGCAGCCGCTGCTGGAAGTCCGGGTAGCTCCCGATGCCGAGGCGCGTGACGAGCCGCAGCACCGTGGGGGTGCTGGTCCCGGCCGCCTTGGCGAGGGTCGCGGCGCTGCCGAGGCCGGCGCTGGGGTAGCTCGCGAGGAGGGAGCGCGCGACCTTGCGTTCGGCGGGCGTGAGCTCGTCCATCCGGGCGAAGATCTCTTCCTTGAGGGGCATGTTCCGTCTTTCCGTTCGGGGTGGGCGGGATCGTGCGCTCCTATGTCAGCACGACGAGCCGCCCGTCCCGGGGGAACGCCGCGAAGAGCGTCGGCGAGTTGTGGGCGATGACGAGCGTGCCGTCCCCGCCGACCGCGACGAGGCCGCCGCTGGCGCCGCGTGCCGTCAGCTCCGCCTCGACCGTCGCGAGGACGGCCTCCTCGAGGGTGGATCCGAGGTGCCGGACGCGCGCCGCGATGTCGTGCGACACGACGCCGCGGAGGAAGGACTCGCCCTCGCCCGTGCAGGAGACCGCGGCGACGCCGTCGCGCGCGTACGTGCCGGCGCCGATGACGGGGGTGTCGCCGACGCGCCCGATGCTCTGGTTGACCATGCCGCCCGTGCTGGTCGCGGCGGCCAGTGCGCCGGTCCGGTCGCGGGCGACCGCGCCGACCGTGCCGTGCCGCGCGCCCTGGAAGAGGTCCGCGCGGACGCGGGCGAGCTGCTGCCGGCGCGCCTCGGTGACGAAGTAGGAGGGATCCGCCGTGGCGAGCCCCCAGCCGGCGATGAGCTCCGCCGACGGGTCGACGAGGAAGACGTGGTCGGTCTCCTCGAGGACGGCGCGCGCGGCGCGGACCGGGTTCCTGGCGTGCCGGGACACGGCGACGGCGCCGGCCAGGCCGGCCCCGGTCATCACCGCGGCATCGAGCTCGGCGTGGCCGTCGGCCGTGAGGGCGGCGCCGCGGCCGGCGTTGAACAGCGGATCGTCCTCCAGCCGCTCGACGGCGGCGCACACGGCGTCGAGGGCCGACCCGCCGCGGGAGAGGACGGCGGATCCCGCGTCGTGGGCGCGGCGGAGGCCGGCGTCGAACGCGGCGGCCTCCTGCCGGGACAGCTCGAGGATCCGCCCGCCCGCGCCGCCGTGCAGCGCGAGCGCCGTGCCGTCCGGACCGGGCGGCACGCTCCAGGAGCGGGTCGGGCGCGGCGCCTGCGACGACTCCTCGGCGACGCCCATCAGCGGCCCCCGGCCTGCCGCGTGATGTAGTTCACGGCGACGAACGAGCGGAACACCTCGAGCAGGTCGTCGCCCTCGATGCGGACGCGGCGGTCGGCCGACTTCTCGGCCCCCCGAACCCACGATGCGACGTCGGCCATGTCGGCCGTCTGCACGTCGAGCTCCAGCACCGCCGGGCGCTCGATGCCGGGCAGGCGCATGCGGCCGTCGGCGACGGCACGGACCGCCTCCTCGGCGCCCGCGCGGATCTGGCGGCACGACTCGTCCGGGTGCAGGTTGAGCGCGCTGAACCTGGTGATCGACTCCTTGGTCTGCACGTGCACGGCGTCCGGCGCGAACGGCTCGGTCTCGGTCCAGGTCACCTGGTCGCCGGAGACGAACGCGATGGGCACGCCGTAGTGGTCGGCGACGAGCGCGTTGATGCCGCTCTCCCCCACCTCGGTGCCGTTGACCCGGGCACCCGCGAAGACCTCCGGGTTGTACGTGTGCGACATGGTCGACGGCGGTCCGGAGATGGAGCCGTGGTAGCCGACCAGGAAGATCGCGTCGAACCCCTCGTCGAGCCCCTGCATCATGTAGCCCGGCTTGTGGCGACCGGACAGGTAGCGCGCGCCGCCCGCGATCAGGCGCGGGTCGAGGTTCGCCATGCGGCTGTGCGAGTCGTTGAGCACGATCTCGGTCGCGCCTCCCGCGATCGCGCCCTCGATGGCCGCGTTCACCTCGGCCTGCAGCAGCGCGCAGCCGAGCGCGTACGCGGCCCCGCTGTCGGGCCGGCACTGCTCCCAGTCCACGACGCCGGCGACGCCCTCCATGTCGAGCGACATCCAGATCCTCATGCGGTCCCCTGTTCCTGTGTGACGGCGCCCACGGGGGCGTCGAGCTCTCGGGCCCGGATGCACGCGCTGGCGTGCCCGGGCGTGACGGCCTCGAGGGCCGGGTCGGTGGTGCGGCACGCCTGGACGGCGTACGGGCAGCGCGGGTGGAAGCGGCAGCCGCTCGGCACGGCGAACGGGCTCGGCGGCTCGCCCTCGAGGACGGCCTCGGCGTTGACGCTGCCGGCGGACATGCGCGGGATCGAGTCGATGAGCGCCCTGGTGTACGGATGCCGCGGATCGCGGAAGAGCTCCGCCGTGTCGGCGACCTCGACGATGCGCCCGAGGTACATCACCGCCACCCGCTGGCTGAGGTGCTGCACGACCGCCAGGTTGTGCGCGACGAACAGGATGCTGAGGCCGAGCTCCTCCCGGAGCCGCCCGAACAGCTCGAGGATCGTCGCCTGCACCGACACGTCGAGCGCCGACACGGGCTCGTCGGCGATGAGGATGTCCGGCCGCACCGCGAGGGCGCGAGCGATGGCGATCCGCTGCCGCTGCCCGCCGGAGAACTGGCTCGGGTACGCGTCGAGCGCGTCCTCCTCCAGCCCGACCAGGTTCAGCAGCCGGATGCTCTCGGCTCGGACCTCGCGGCGCGGGACGATGCGGTGCAGCGTGAGGAGCTCCGCGAGCATGGCGCCCACGCTGATGCGCGGGTTCAGGGACGAGTACGGGTCCTGGAACACCATCTGGATCCGGCGGCTGGCCTCCCGGTCGCGGCGAGCCGGCATGGGCTGGCCGTGGTACTCGACGTCGCCGGAGGTGGGCGCCGTGCTGCCGACGAGGATCTTGGCGAGCGTGGACTTGCCGGATCCCGACTCCCCGACGAGCGCGAGGATCTCGCCCTTCCCGAGGTGCAGCTCCACGCCGTCGAGCGCGGTCAGGTGCGAGCCGGCCTCGCTCCGCCGGGTGATCTGCGACAGCACGGATCCGCCCACGCGGTAGGTCTTCGTGATGTCGGCCACCCGGAGCACGGGCGGCTCCCCGGCCGCGGACTCGACGGCGGGCCCCGCCTCTACGGTGCTCACGCGGGCACCCCGAGGAAGATCCGGTCGGACTCGATGCAGGCCGCCCGGTGGTCGGGCGCCACCTCCTCGAACGGCGGCATGGCGGCCGTGCAGGCGTCGACGGCGAACGCGCACCGGGGCGCGAACGGGCAGCCGGACGGCCGGTTCGAGACGTTGGGCGGGAAGCCGGGGATGGCGACGAGCTCGCGGTCCGGCTGGTCGAAGTCGGGCGCCGAGTCGAGGAGGCCCTTCGTGTACGGGTGGCGCGGGTCGCGGAACACGTCCGCGACGCGGCCCGCCTCCACCACGTGGCCGGCGTACATGACGGCCATGTCGGTGCAGGTCTGGTTGACGACGGCGAGGTCGTGCGTGACGAACGCGAGCGCCGCGCCGGAGTCGACGCACAGCCGCTCGAGGAGGCGGAGCACCTGGTGCTGCACGGTCACGTCGAGCGCGGTCGTCGGCTCGTCGCAGAGCAGGAGCCGCGGGCGGCACGACAGCGCCATCGCGATCATCACGCGCTGCCGGAGGCCGCCGGAGAGCTCGTGCGGGTAGGCGCGGGCGCGGCGGGCGGGATCCGGGATGCCGGTGCGGGCCATCATCTCCACCGCGAGCTCGAGCGCGGCCCGCCGCGAGAGCCCGAGGTGGCGGCGCGGGCCCTCGGCGATCTGCTCGCCGACGCGCATCACGGGGTTGAGGGCCGTCATGGGCTCCTGGAAGATCATGGCGATCGCCGGGCCCATGAGCAGGCGGCGCTTCGCGGCGGGCATCGGCACGAGGTCGACGCCCTCGAACATGATCCGGCCGGAGAGCACCTCGACGCCCTTGGGCAGGAGGCCCGCGATGGCGCGGAGCGTCAGCGACTTGCCGGAGCCGGACTCGCCGACGATGCCGAAGCGCTCGCCCTCGAGGATCTCGAAGGACAGGTCGTCGACGATGACGGTCGGCTCGCCGCCGCGGCGCCGGATGCCGAGGGTGAGGCGCTCGACGGCGAGGAGCACGGGCGCCGTGGCGCTCGCGCTGGCCGCGGGCGTCGGGGCGGTGGTCGTACCGGGCACGGTCACTTCCTTCTCTCGGGGCTGAGCAGGTCGGACAGGCCGTCGCCGAGCAGGGACAGGCCGAGGCTCGTCACCACCACCACGAGGCCGGGGATGGTGGCCTGCTGCCACTGGGTGGTGATGAACTCCTGGCCGTCGACGATCATCGAGCCCCACTCCGCGGTGGGCGGGGCGATGCCGAGGCCGAGGTAGCCGAGGGTCACGATCGCCATGATGTCCATGACGATGTCGCTCATGCCGTAGATGATCGCCTGGCTGAGCACGTTCGGGCCGATGTGCCGGACGAGCACGCGGCCGTGCGACATGCCGCCGAGCCGGGCCGCGACGACGTAGTCCTGCTTCTTCGCCACGAGCACCTCGCCGCGCACGATCTTGGCGTAGGAGACCCAGGAGACCGCGGCGATCGCGAGGTAGATGCTCTGCTCGCCGGCGCCGAAGACGAACACCAGCACGATCACCATCACGTAGAAGGGGAAGGCGAAGAAGACGTCGACGATGCGCATGACGACCGTGTCGAGGATCCCGCCGAAGTAGCCGGAGATCGCGCCGACGACCGTGCCGAAGACGAAGGGCAGCAGCACGGCGAGGAAGCCGACCCGGAGGTCGACCCGCGCGCCCCAGATGAGGCGGGAGAGCACATCGCGCCCGTACTTGTCGGTGCCGAGCCAGTGCTCCGCGTCGGGCGACCGCAGCGCGTTCGGGAGGTCCTGCAGCACGGGGTCGTACGGCGCGATGACGGGGGCGAGGATCGCGACGAGCACGAGCGCGCCCGTGATGATCCCGCCGGCCATGAGCGGCCCGTTGCGGTACCAGGGCCGGAGAGCCCGGGACCCGCGGCGCGTGCGACGCCTGGCCTGGAACCCCGCGAGCACCGCGGTCGGGGTGGTGATGCCCGTGCTCATGCCGCGTCCTTCCCGCCGAGCGTGACCCGGGGATCGAGCATCGTGTAGACGACGTCCGTGAGGATGCCGACGATCACGACGAAGAGGGCGACGAAGAGCGTCACCGCCTGGATGGTGGGGAAGTCGCGGCTGAAGATGGCGTTCACCATCAGCGAGCCGAGGCCGGGGAGCGCGAAGACCTTCTCGATGACGAGCGATCCGCCCACGAGGTAGCCGAGGTTCACGCCGATGATCGAGACCGTGGGGATGGCGGCGTTCCGGAGCACGTGGTCGCGGAAGAGGTGGACGCCCGCCGAGCCCTTCGAGCGCGCGGTGCCGACGTGCTCCGACTCGAGCACGTCGATCATCGAGGCCCGGAGGCTGCGGATCACGGTGGGGCTCATGGCGATGGCCAGCGTGAGGGCGGGGAGGAAGAGGAAGCGCACGTGCTCCGCCGCGTCGCGCCCGTAGCCGCCGACGGGGAAGGCGCCGAGGCCGACGGCGAGCAGGAGGATCAGCATGATGCCGACCCAGAACTGCGGCATGCCCTGGCCGACCAGCGTGAACAGCCGGACGCCGAGGTCGCGGGACGAGCCGGGGCGGCTGGCCGCGAGGGCGGCGAGCGGGATGCTGATGGCCAGCGACAGGACGAGCGCGTAGCCGAGCAGCGACATGGTGACGGGGATCGCCTGGAAGACGAGCTCGGTGACGGGCAGCTGGTAGGTGAGGCTCGTGCCCAGGTCCCCGCGCACGAGCTGCGCGAGGAAGATGCCGTACTGCTCCCAGATGGGGCGGTCGAGGCCGAGCTGCTCGGTGAGGGCGGCGACGCTGGCGTCGGTAGCGCGCTCCCCCAGGATCGCGAGGGCCGGGTTCCCGGGGAGCAGATGCGCCATGAAGAAGACGATGAGCGTCACCCCGAAGGCGACCGGCACGGCCTGGAGCAGGCGGCCGGGGATGAAGCGCAGGCGGTGCAGCATTGCTCCTCCTCGAGGCGGGATGCGGTGGGTGGTCGGGTGGTGCGGGTGGTGGGGCGGCCGCCGCTCGGGTCGCGAGCGGCGGCCGCCCCGCACCGCCGACGTCACGGGCGACGTCGGCGGCGATCGGGCGCCCGGTGGGTCAGGACGACTTGGTGACGTCCTCGAGGTGGTAGTTGCCGAGCGGCGTCACCTCGAACCCGTCGATCCGGTCGCTGATGGCGTAGGCGTACGGCGAGTAGTAGAGGTAGGCGAGGAAGGCCGACTCCCCCGTCTTCTCCTGCAGCTGCGCGTAGAGGTCGGCGCGCTTCGCGTCGTCGGTCTCGAGCTGGGCCTGCTTGTTGAGCGCGACGACCTCCGGGTCGTCGTAGTACGTGAAGGCGGAGTGCGAGCCGCCATCGGGGTCGACCGCGAAGGAGGTCCACTGGTCGGGGTCCGGGATGTCCATGGTCCACGCGGAGAGGGTCATGTCGAAGTCGGAGTCGAGGCGGGCCTGCTTGTTCGCCGTCGGGTCGAGCTGCGTGATCTCGACGGTGATCCCGAGCTCCTTGAGCTCGGACTGCAGGATCTGCGCGACCGACGTCTGGTTCGGGTCACCCGAGCGGATGAGGAGCGTCGTCGAGAAGCCGTCCGGCTTCGTCGACTGCGCGAGCTCCGCCTTGGCCTTCGCGAGGTCGAGCTCGGGCGCCCCGGTGTCGCCGTCGTAGTACGGCGTGCCGGGCGAGAGGAGCGAGTCGGCGGTCTCGCCGTTGCCGAAGAGCACGGCGTCGACGAGCGACTCCCGGTCGATGGCGTAGGCGATGGCCCGGCGGACGTGCTCGTCGTCGAACGGCGCGCGCTGCTGGTTGAAGGCGAGGTAGTCGATCTGGGTCGACGGGAAGGTCACGGCATCCACGCCCTCGGCGTCCTTCAGCGAGGCGAAGCTCGACCAGTCGGGGGTGTCGTTGATGTCGATCTGACCGCCCTGCAGCTGGAGCTTGCGGGTGTTTGCGTCCGGGACGACGGTCCAGGTCACGCTGTCGAGCGTCGGCTTGCCGGCCTGCCAGTAGGTCGCGTTCTTGGTGAGCTTGACCGACTGGCCCTTGGTCCAGGAGTCCCAGACGAAGGGACCGGTGCCGACGGGCGCGGTGTAGAACTCCTCGACGGTCTTCCCGCCGTAGTCGAGCGGCACGACGCCGTTGCTGAAGATCGAGAGGTCGGCGATGAGCGGCGCCCACGGGTACTTGAGCTTCACGGTGAGGGTGGTGTCGTCGGTGGCCTCGACGGTGTCGATGGCGGCGTTGACGAAGCCCCAGCCGCTGGCGCCGGTCTTCGTGTCCTCGTCGATCGAGAACTTGACGTCGGCGGCCGTCATCTTCGCGCCCGTCGAGAACGTGACGTCGTCGCGGAGGGCGATCGTGTAGGTCAGCTGGTCGTCCGAGATCTCGTAGCCGGTCGCGAGCCACGGGTCGACCTTCGACCCGTCCTGGCTGACCATGAAGAGCGGCTCCATGATCTGCTGCATGACGCGGATGGAGTTGTTGTCGAAGGTGGTGGTCTTGTCCATCGCGATGATGTCCGCGGACCGGGCGATGACGAGGTCGCCGCCCGTGGCAGCACCCCCGTCGCTCGACGAGCTGGCGCCGCCGCACGCGGCGAGGGCGAGCGTCGCGGTGGTCGCGAGCGCGATGGCCGCGACTCGGACGGGTCTGATCATGGGGAGCCTCACTGTCTCTGGCGCTGCCTGGCCGGCGCACGCGGTCCGTGGACGAGCCGATCGCGGCCGACCCCCGCGAGGAGGATCCGCACGCGCTCCTCTGCGCTCGTCTCAAAAGTTACAGTACGGCTCTCTCTTTTCCATCTTGTTACGTTTGGAATACGGGATCCGACCGACCGCGGACCGGCGCGATGCTGACGGACGCCGGCGACGGGCGCGCGACGGAGCCCGGCCGCGCAGGGCGCGACCGGGCTCGTGGACGTGCGGGGACGGCGACC